>JBKHDS010000148.1:0-6285 GCA_046541215.1 Nitriliruptoraceae bacterium | reverse complement strand
CCGGGTCGTGGCGAGCCTGACGGGCGTGGACCTCGGGGTCCTGGCGAGACTGCCCGCGCCGGCCGCCCCCACCTCCCGCTGACCTCCCCCCGGGCAGGGCCGGGCGACCACCGCCTGGGAGGACTTCGGTCCTGCCGCGCCCGCCGCGGGCGGTCGTAGGGTCGGAGGCGACCGGGTCGGGTTCCACCCGCCGGGTCGACCTTCGGGGCCGACGGCGACGCGGCGATCCGTCCGGTGGGCAGCCACCGACCAGGAGCGCGAGCATGGCCCATCACGAGCGCGACGTCTGCGTCATCGGTGCCGGTCCGGCGGGCCTGTACGCCACCACCTACGCGGGCTTCCGGGGGCTCAGCGCGGCGGTGATCGACTCCCTCGCCGAGCCCGGTGGCCAGGTCACCGCGCTGTACCCGGAGAAGCAGATCCACGACATCGCCGGGTTCCCGACGGTCACCGGCCGTGACCTGGTGGACCGTTGCGTGGAGCAGGCGTCGGCGCACGATCCGCTCTTCCTGCTCGACCAGGTCGCCGAGGGGTTCGCCCGTCACGAGGACGGCACCTTCACCATCACCACCAGCCACGAGGAGGTGGTGGACTGCCGCGGCGTGCTGATCTGTGTCGGGCTGGGACGCTTCACCCCGCGTCGGCTCCCGGACACCGAGCGGTACGAGGGGCACGGGCTCGTCTACCTCGTCCGGGACCTGGACACCATGCGCGACGAGGACCTGCTCGTGGTGGGTGGCGGGGACTCGGCCGTGGACTGGGCACTGACCTTCGAGCCGATCGCCAGGTCGGTCACCCTGATCCACCGGCGGGAGGGCTTCCGGGCCCACGAGGGACCGCTGCAGCGCCTCCTCGACTCCCGGGTCGAGGTGCGGACCTCGACCGAGGTGGCCGAGATCCACGGCACGGACACGATCGACGCCGTCGAGGTGGTGGACAACCGCACGGGCGAGCACACGACGCTCAAGGTCACCAAGGTGCTCGCGGCGCTCGGTTTCCACGCCAACCTCGGCCCGGTCGCCGACTGGCCCATCGGGCTCGAGGGGCGCGTGCTGCCCGTCAACCGGCGCATGGAGACCTCCGTGCCGGGGGTGTACGCCGCCGGCGACATCGCTGGCTACGACGGCAAGCTCCGGCTCGTGTCGGTGAGCTTCGGTGAGGCCGTGGTGGCCGCCAACCACCTCGCCGCCTACCTCGACCCGACCCAGCGGGTGTTCCCGGGCTACTCCTCCGGGTGAGGTCGTCCCCGGCCGCGAGCCGGACCCCTGGAGCCAGTAGCCTGCCGACCGCCAGCGTCGCTCGAGCGGTCGGAGCCTCCCATGTCCCAGCACGACGTCGACCTCAGCATCGTCGGAGCCGGCCCGGCGGGGTTGTACGCGGCCTACTACGCCGGGTTCCGGGGGCTGAGGACCGCGGTGATCGACTCGCTCACCGAGCCCGGCGGGCAGGTCACCGCGCTGTACCCGGAGAAGCTCATCTTCGACGTCGCGGGGTTCCCGGCCGTCAAGGGCAAGGACCTCATCGAGGCGTGCGTCGAGCAGGCCGCCCCCTACGACCCCGCCTACCTGCTCGGGCACCGCGCGGACGACCTGACCCGGCACGAGGACGGGTCCTTCACGGTGACCACGAGCCACGGCGACATCGTCCGGACCAAGGCGGTGATCATCACCGGCGGGATCGGGCACTTCACCCCGCGCCCGCTCCCCGATGGCGAGTCCTTCGAGGGGCGCGGACTGGTCTACTTCGTGCGCGCCCTGGAGACCATGCGCGACCAGGACGTGCTCATCGTCGGCGGGGGCGACTCGGCGGTCGACTGGGCGCTCAACCTCGAGGGCATCGCCCGCTCGATCACCCTGATCCACCGGCGCGACCGCTTCCGAGCGCACGAGGACTCCGTCGCGAAGCTGCTCGCCTCCAGCGTGGAGGTGCTGACCTTCACCGAGGTGGCGTCGATCAGCGGGGACGACGAGGTCGAGACGGTCGTCGTGGCCCACAACCGCACCGGCGCGACGCGCACGCTGACGGTCAACAAGGTCATCGCCGCGCTCGGGTTCCAGTCGGACCTCGGACCGCTCAAGACCTGGGACATCACCATCGACGGTCGCCACATCATCGTGGACAGCCGGATGCAGACCACCCTGGAGGGGGTGTTCGCCGCGGGCGACATCACCGAGTACGAGGGCAAGGTCCGACTCATCTCGGTCGGCTTCGGCGAAGCCGCGACCGCCGTCAACAACGCCGCCGTCTACATCGATCCGACCGCACGGGTCTTCCCCGGACACTCCTCGGGCGGCTGACCCGCTCAGCCCACCAGCAGGGGTGAGGCCCGCCGGACCGCCAGGAGCGCCTCCACGGGGCTCGGCGCGGTCAGCAGCAAGCCGGCGTGCTCCACGACCGGGGTCACCGGGCCGCAGCAGACGAGCCGCTCGAGGAACGCCTCGGCGTCCGCGTCCGTGCGGGCGTCCCGGACCTCCACCTCGACCCCGTCGAGAGCGGTCAGAGCCTCCACGACCCGTCGGGTCCGCCGGTCGTCGTCGTCGATGGTGATCCGGATGGTGGGCACGGGGCGTCCTCAGCTCGGCGGTCCGCGGTCAGGTGGACCCCCCTGCCAACGCCGCGAACGCTCCCACCCTTCCGCCGAGACCGGCACCTGACGCTCGAGGACGAGGCGGGCCGCTGCGACGACCGCGATGACGATCGCGACCCCGGCCAGCAACGCCGCGAGCCCGTGCAGCCGCCCAGCGAGCGCCACGAGCGGGGCGGCGAAGGGAAGGGCCGCGAGCAGGGCCACCGTCGTGAGCAGCGCGTCGTCGTGGTGCCGGAGTCGCAGCGCGAGCCCACATCCGAGCGCGAGCCCTCCGCCCGCCCCGACCAGCACCAGGCTCGCGACGAGGCCCTGGAGCTCCTCCAGCGGGCTGCCAGCGGCCTCGAGCCGCGGATCGAGCACCCGGTAGGCCACGATGCCCGCGGCACCGCCGAGCGCCCCGCCGACCACCGCCCCGAGACTGCCCGCCACGATCCCTCGGCGCGCCACCGTCGCACCTTCCGCACCCTCCGACCAGCATGGCAGACCCGCTCAGCAGCGCGCAGGGGCGAGCGTCCCGCCCGACGGTGCCGTGCTGGCAGGGCCGCACGACCCGGACGGTGACCCGCCTGCACGGGCTGCAGACCGGACGTAGGGCCGAAGGTCACACCAGGTCGGGACCTGGAAGGTGAGGCAACCCGAAACCCTCTCGTAACCTTGGGTTCACGCAACAGGGATCCTTCCGCACACCCCTGAGGAGTTCCTCGTGACAACCCGGAAGCTCGCCTCCATCGCGTCGATCATCCTCGGCGCCCTGCTGATCGTGGGCTCGATCGGCACCTGGGTCATGGTCAGCAGCACGCTGGCGGACCAGCGCATCACCACCCCCTCCGACGCCTGCTTGCCCGAGCGCGAGGTGGCCGGCCCGTTCACGGCGTACTGCCAGGCCCGCATCATCGAGCAGCACGCGCTGGACAGCACCGACGGCCTGACCTACGCCGAGCTCGACCGTGAGGACCCGCGCCGCGACGTCGCCATGAACGCCTCCTTCCTCCAGGCCTCCCTGTTCACCTCGGTGCTGGCCTTCGGTGTCGCCGCCATGGCCGCGGGCATGGGCATCATCTTCATCCTCATCGGCCTCGGGATGCGTGACGTCAGCGCGCACCTCGTGGAGGAGCCCTCAGGCCGGAGCTCCTGACGGCGAGCGCGATCAGCGGCGGGCGGGGCTCCTCGGGGCCCCGCCCGCGTCGTGACGGCTCGCTACCGTCCGGGGCCCTGTCCGTCCACGTCGCCGTGGAGAGCGCTGCCGTGGTCCCCGACCGTGCCGTGAGCGAGCTCGCGGCCACCTCCCCCACCGGGGGTGGGGTGGCCGCGGTCGCTGGCCCGTTGCACCTGCGGGGGCTGCGGGTCTGGCCCCCCGTGGTCCTGGCGCCGATGGCCGGGGTGACCAACGTCGCCTTCCGTGCCCTGTGCCGCCGCTACGGAGGCGGCCTGTACGTCTCGGAGATGGTCGGTGCCCGCGGCCTGCTCGAGGGTGATGCGCGCTCGCAGCTCAAGGCCGCCTTCGGTCCCGACGAGCAGCCGCGCTCGATCCAGCTGTACGCGACCGACCCGACCGATACGCGCGCGGCGGTCCAACTGCTCGTGACCGGGGATCCGCAGACCGGACGGGCGCCGGTCGACCACGTCGACCTGAACTTCGGGTGTCCCGCACCGAAGGTGACCCGACACGGAGGCGGTTCGGCCCTGCCCTGGCGCACCGACCTGTACGCCGCGATCGTCGCGGCGGCCGTCGAGGCGGCCGGCGAGGTCCCGGTGACCGTCAAGCTCCGGGTCGGCATCGACGACGGGCATCACACCTACCGGGACGCCGGGCGGATCGCGCAGGACCTCGGGGTCGCGGCGGTCGCGCTGCACGCCCGCACCGCCGAGCAGCGCTACGGCCCTCCCGCCCAGTGGCACCACATCGCGCAGCTCGCCTCGGACCTCACCGTGCCGGTGCTCGGCAACGGTGACATCCTCGAGGGCGCCGACGCCACCCGCATGCTGGCCGAGACCGGGTGCGCCGGTGTCGTGGTCGGGCGCGGCTGTCTGGGGCGGCCATGGCTCTTCCGCGACCTCGAGGCGGCGCTGTCCGGCCGGGCGGTCCCCCCCGCCCCCTCACTCGGCGAGATCTGCGACCTGCTCGCCGAGCACGCCCGGCTGCTCATCGCCCACCTTGGCGAGCCGACCGGTCTGCGCGAGCTGCGCAAGCACACCGGCTGGTACCTGCAGGGCTTCCCGGTCGGCCGGCCGCTCCGGCGGGCCCTGAACCAGGTCAGCACCCAGGAGGAGCTCGCGGAACTGCTGGCCGGCCTCGATCGCGAGCTGCCCTTCGACGAGTCGGTCCGGCGGCATCTGCGCGGGCACACCACCGCTCCCAAGCGGGTGGTGCTCCCCCACGGCTGGCTCGCGACCCGCGAGCACGGGCTCGCCGCGGCTCCCGACGGCACGGCGGTCTCCGGTGGCTGATCCCACGGTCCCTCGGCTCGTCCTGGCCTCGGGCAGCGCCCGCCGCGCGGCGCTGCTCGGTCGGCTCGGCTGGAAGCCCGAGCTGCGCCCGGCCGATCTCGACGAGCGTCCCGGTCCCGACGAGGACCCCGGCACGCTGGTGGTGCGCCTCGCCCGCGCCAAGGCCACCGCCGTCGCCACCGGTCAGGCTAACGAGGTCGTGATCGGTGCGGACACCGAGGTGGTCCTGGACGGACAGGTGCTCGGCAAGCCCGTCGATGCGGCGCACGCGGCCACGATGCTGCGAGCGCTGGCGGGTCGGGTGCACGAGGTCCACACCGGGCTCGCCGCGGTGCGCGGTAGGACGATCAGGTCGACGCGGGTCACCAGCACGGTGCGCCTGAGGGCCCTCACCGACGCTGAGATCGCCTGGTACCTCGGGACCGGAGAACCTGCCGGCAAGGCCGGCGCCTACGCCCTCCAGGGGGCCGGTGCGGCGCTCGTCGACCGGCTCGAGGGCAGCGACACCGGGGTCATCGGGCTGCCGCTCGCCGCCACGGTGCGGTTGCTACGCGAGGTTGGCCTCGACCTGCTCGGCGACGCACCGCCAACCACCTCGTAGCACCCGCACCTGCGCCCGTCGAACTGCGACACCGTCGGTGCGCCAGGACCGCGCGGCGGCCCTCCGGAAGCTGGCCCACGCCCGCGCGCGGCGGTAGCGTGCAGCGCCGACGTCCGGCACCGCGTCGGCGGTGACGGGGCCGCCCGAGGGGGCGGGACGAGCGAGGGACCATGGACCGACGTGGACGCACCGCCCTGCTGCTTGCCGTCGCCCTCGTGGCGACGATGCTGGCCGGTCCGGCCGCTGCCGACCCCGACACCTCACGCCTCCAGCAGCTCCAACGCGAGCTGCGGGACCTCGAGGCCGAGGCGGCGCAGCAACGTGACGAACTCGGCGAGCTCGACACCGAACAGGCCGCGCTCGCCGCGGAGCGGGAGCAGGCCCAAGCCCGTCTCCGGGAGCTCGAGGCCGAGCTGAGCCTGGCGGTGGACGAGTACAACGCCGTCGTGGAGACCCTCGAGCAGGTCCAGCAGCAGCGGGAGATCACACGCGAGGAGCTGGCGGCGCTCCGTGCCGAGATCGACGTCCTCGAGGGCAACGTCGTCGACCACGTCCGCCGGCTGCACAAGCTCGGCCCGTCGCTCGAGTTCAGCGCGATCGTCGGCGCCGCCGACCCGGCGGACATCGGGTTCCGTTCCACCTCGCTGCG
>JBKHDS010000147.1:0-6285 GCA_046541215.1 Nitriliruptoraceae bacterium | reverse complement strand
ACATCCAACGCCGACCCATCCACCGCATCCGCATTCGCCTGCAGACGCGCGGACACGCTGCGGGAGAGGACCAGCGCCAACGCCACGGCACCGATGGAGATGACCAGGGCGGCCACGATGATGGTGGTCCGGGTACGAGCGAGCGCCGCGACGAGGGCCTCGGTCCCTTCCTCAGCCCCGAGCGTCGTCCAGTCGACCAGGTCGTCCACCGCGGTCGCCATCTCCGCCTGCAGGTCGGGAAGGACCTCGTTGTTGAGGCGTTCCGCTTCGGTGACATCTCCCTGCTCGAGGGCGGCGAGGAGCGTGTCCCACTGCGTGTCGACCGCTTCGAAGGACGCTCCGTACCGCTGGATACGCTGCATGCCCTCCTCGGTCTCGACCAGGTCCTCGAGCCGGTCGAGGTTGGCCCGAAGCTCCTCTCCTCGGACCGCGTTGTCCTCGATCGCGACGTCGAGGTAGGGCTGCGCCCCTTCCTGCACCAGCGCATCGAGCATCGTGCGGTTCATGTAGAGGGCCGCCCGGCTCGACAGCTGTGCGAGGTCGAGCTGGTCGTTGCGGTTCGTCACCGTGTCCGAGGCGTCCTGCACGATCTGGACCTGCCAGATGACGAACGCGGACAGCAGGACGAACGCCGCGATGACCGCGACGAACCCGCTCGTGAGTTGCTTCTTCAGCGACGCGCCCTTCAGCAGCGACATCGGGTTCTCCTCCGATAGGAGCCGTCAACGCGAGCTTGGCGGCTGGGTCTGACGTGACCATCAGCGCTCCTGTCGGCACGGATCCGCTCGGTTCAAGGGCTTCGAGCAACCTCCTGCGCTTCCTCGTGGTCGAGCCGGAGCACCCTGAGCCAGCACGGACGCCCCCAGGGAACGAGCGCGTGGCAGCGCCGCCACCCGGGAGCAGGTGGCGGCGCTGGAGATGCGGGCGTGCGGGGCGTGGATGCCCGAGGGGCTAGACCGCCGCAGGGAGCAGGACGGCTCGTTCCGTGTCGAGGATCAGCAGCAGCCGACCATCGAGCTTGTACGCGCCCGTGATCAGTTCCCGAGCGACGCCGTCGAGCGTCTCCGGTGGCCCCTCGAAGCTCTCCTCATCAGCGTCGACGACATCCCCGATGGCGTCCACGAGCAGGCTCAGTTCCCCGGTCGCGGTCCGCACCACGATGTTCATGGGCGGCGCATCCTCGGGACCCCGTTCCGGAAGCTCGAGCCGACGTCGCAGATCCAGGGCCGTGACGATCTGCCCGCGGAGGTTGATGAGCCCTTCGACCACCTCGTTGGCGAGCGGGACCTCGGTCAACTCCCGGGCACGCATCACCTCCTGGACCCGCTCCACCTCGATGCCGAAGGTGAGGTGGGCGAGGCTGAAGGTGCAGTACTGGCGTGTCGCTCCCATGGTCAGACCCCCACGAAGGAGCCGGCGAAGGCCGGGTCGTTGCGCCGGACGACCGCATCGATGTCGATGACGTCGGTCACGCGGCCCTGGATGATGGCGGTACCGAGCAACCCACGCTGGTCGTCCCCGTCGGCGAGGTCGACGTCCTGCTCGACGATGTCGAGGATCCGGCCGACGACCACGCCGACCATCCGGTCGCCGACGCGGTTGACGATGACGTTGAGCGTGTGGGACTCGTCGAGACCGAAGGCGCTGACGCCCAGGGCCTCCCCGAGCCGGAGCAGGGGCAGGATGTCGTCGCGGTACTGGACGACCTCCCGACCGGCGCCGTACTCGACGCTCGCCGCCGGGAACTCCTCGAGTCGCTCCACGTCCGACAGGGCGATCGCGGCCCGACGGTCGTCGCCGACACCCACCAGCAGCAGCGTGCGCCGCTCGGTGTCCTGCTCGACCGCGGCCTGCTCCTCCGCCTCGGCGACGGCGTTGCGGTCGGCGACCTCGCTCACGACCCGGGCACGCTGCGCGATGCCGAGCACGTCGAGGATGAGCGCCACCCGACCGTCACCCATGATGGTCGCGCCGGAGAACAGCACGGCCTCCTTCAGGTGCGAGCCGAGGGGCTTGACGACGATCTCCTCGGTGTCCTCGATCGCGTCGACGACCAGGCCGAAGCTCTGCCCGTCGGCCTGGAGGACGACGATGCTGATGGCCTGTTCCTGGGTCCGATCGACCGGGCGACCGAGCTCGGCGGCGAGGTCGATGATCGGTAGCAGCCGACCGCGCAACCGGTGCACGGGTGCGCCGTGGACCAGCTCGATGCCCGTGCGGGCGTCCTCGCCCTCGAGGCGCAGCAGCTCGATGAGGCTGAGCTGCGGGATCGCGAAGCGGCTGTCACCGCTGCGCACCATGAGGGCTGGCACGATCGCGAGGGTCAGCGGGATCTTCACCTTGACGCTGGTGCCGGCGCCGAGCTCGCTCTGCACGTCGACGGTGCCGCCGATGCGCTCGATGTTCGTGCGGACCACATCCATGCCGACCCCGCGGCCGGACACGTTGGTGACCTGCGCGGCGGTCGACACCCCGGCGGCGAAGATGAGGTTGACCGCCTCGCGGTCGCTCATCGCTGCCGCCTGATCGGCGGTGATGACCCCGTTGGCGAGCGCCTTGTTCCGGACCTTCGCGGGGTCGATGCCGCCGCCGTCGTCGGCGATCTCGATGTTGACCTGCCCGCCCTCGTGGAACGCGCGGAGGGTGAGCAGGCCCTGCGGGGGCTTGCCGGCCGCCTGGCGGGCCGCCGGCACCTCGATCCCGTGGTCGACGGCGTTGCGAACGAGGTGGGTGAGCGGGTCCTTGATCGCCTCGATGATCGTCTTGTCGAGCTCGGTGTCCTGGCCTTCCATCACGAGCTGAACCTGCTTGCCGCAGGCGAGGGACAGGTCACGGACGACCCGGGGCAGCTTGTTCCAGACGTTGCCGATCGGCTGCATCCGGGTCTTCATGACCCCTTCCTGCAGCTCGGTCGTGATGAGGTTGAGGCGCTGGGAGGCGCTCGCGAAGCTGGAGTCCTGCTCCTGGGTGACGAGCTGGACGATCTGGTTGCGCGCGAGCACCAGCTCACCGACGAGGTTCATCAGCTCGTCGAGGAGCCCGACGTCCACCCGGATCGAGGAGTCGGCGACGCCGCGGCTCTGCTCCTGGGCCTCGACGGCTCGCTCGATCGCATCGGGGCTGGTCTGGCCCTGCTCGACCAGGATCTCGCCGAGCTTGCGGGCGTCGCCGAGCTCCTGCTCGCGCGCGGCGAGCTCGACCGCCTCAGGTGTGGTCGAGCCGTCGGTGACCAGCAGCTCGCCGATGCGGGGCACGGGACGCTCCTCGTCCTCCTCCTCGACAGCCGCGTCGGGGCCAGCGGGGACCTCATCGGCCCTCGTCGCCACACCCGGGTCGACCCGCTCCTCTTCGGCTTCTGGGGCGGGCCCCGCGGCGAGCCCGTGGAGACGGACCAGCTCCGCGGTCAGCTCGCTGACGTCCTCGTCACCCTCCGCTCCGGTCTCCTCGATGACCCCGAGCATGCGACGCAGCGTGTCGCCGGTCACCAGCAGCGCCGAGGCGATCTCCTCGGTGACGCTCAGCTCCCCTTCACGCAGCCGCCCGAGCAGGTTCTCGGCGACGTGGGCGAGCTCACCGACCCGATCGAACGCGAAGAAGCCCGCGGTCCCCTTCACGGTGTGGATCGTCCGGAAGATGCTCGAGATGACCTCCGCGTCACCCGGATCACGCTCCAGCGCCAGCAGGTCCTCGTCGTAGCGGTCCAGGTTCTCGTAGGACTCGACCAGGAACTCGGCGACGATCTCATCGATCTCACTCACACCGGGCCCTCCACCTCACGGCACGCACATCGACGGCGCGTCTCCTCCCCCCGGTCGGCCACCCTGCGGCCTGGTCAAGCGGTCGGGCGGTCGGGGCGCCGGCGTGAGGCGGTGTCGGAGGACGAAGGGGCGGACCGGGTCGGCCGGACACCGACGCGTAGGCTGGGAGACCCCAGCGCCCGTAGCTCAGCTGGATAGAGCACCGGACTTCTAATCCGATGGTCGCAGGTTCGAATCCTGCCGGGCGCGCCAGCGCTCCGACCCGTCGTCGCGCGCGGCGAGGCGGCCGTGGCGGCGTCTCGGCTCGCTCGCGACACCTGCCGCGACATGCCGTCATCCGGCCCTGCCTGGCTAGAGTCCGTCTGGCACCGGGCACGCCGGAGGTCGGCCGCGACCTCCGAGCCGAGGAGGTCCAGGATGCACGAGCGGGAGCCAGCCCAGACGGGCACCCCGCGGCAGCAGGGCGCGCCCGGTCAGCCCGTGCTGCGCAGCGTGCTGGAGGCGGCCTCGGAGCGGGCCGTCCCGACGACCCTATCGAAGGCGACCCTCACCGAACTGTGCCACACGCTGGAGGACCAGGTCCTGCACGAGGACCTCGCGGGCGTGATCGTCGCCGGCTTCCAGCGCGTGCGGCACTGGGAGGTGGAGCGTGACCGGTACGCGCGACTGTGCGCGGACCCGAAGCGGCAGGCGCTCATCCTGGCGGCCGGTACCCCCAGGACGCCCCTCCCGGCGCGCGTCACCTACGTCGAGGTCGGGACGGACCACCCGCTGGCACGGGAGTGGTTCGTGCTCGCCCTCACCGAGCGGTTCTCCGCGATGCTGTTCGGCCGCGAACTGGCCGCGCGCAGCGATGCGCCGGAGCACGAGCGCTCCTTCCTGACCGTGTGGAGCTTCGACCCGATCGTGGTCAGCGAGCTGGTCGCGCTGCTCGAGTCGGCCATCGTGGACCTGGATCCGAGAGCCGGCCGCACGCTGTCGACGGCGGTCCGCCGCTTCCCCCCACGCCGACCGGTGACCGGCGCCATGCCTCGGTTCGGGAACGCGGTCTTCGAGCGCCTCGAGGCGCGCGGGCGACGCTGGCGCCAGGTGAGCCTCCAGCTGCAGGAGGCGAACCAGGAGCTTCGCAAACGGCGGGTGCGCTTGGCGCAGCTGCAGCAGCGCGCGACGGTCGGCACGGTCGCGGGCCAGCTCGCGCACCGGCTGCACGACCCGCTGAGCGCGATCACCTTGGCGGCGGACTCGCTGCGGTCGGCCAGCGACGCCGACGACCGTCGGCACCTCATCGACCTCATCGAGCAGCAGGTGCTGCGCGCCGCGGACCTGACCTCGCAGCTCGAGCAGTTGGCCACCCCGGGGCCCGCGGAGCTCGTCGAGGTGGACCTGGTGGGTTGGCTGGCCGACGAGGTCACCACGTTGCAGCTGAGCGGCTTCGAGGTGGCCGCCGCCCTCGACGATGGGCACGACGGATACCACCGGATCGACCCTGAGCACCTGGCGCAGGCGCTCGCGGAGACCGTCCGGACGGCGCACGACGCGTCCGAGCGCTCCGGGCCGGTCACGATCCGCGTCGAGTGCCGCCCCACCCACGGCCGGATCGTGGTGGAGCATGACGGTGTGCCTCCCTCGAGCGAGCAGCTCGCCGCGCTCCGCACCCCGGTCGGCGAGGTGGATCTGACGGATCGGACCTCGACCGCCCTGGCGACCGCGCGCAGCCACCTCGAGACGCAGGCCGGCACGCTCGCGGCGGAGGTCACCGACGACGGGATCGTGCGGTTCTCCCTGACGATCGGGACGGCACCGCCCGAGGTCGCCGCGCGAGGCCGCGGGCAGGCGGTGAGCCCGGGCGAGCGGACCGGCGATGCGCCGGCCCGCCCGGTGCGTGCCGGGACCTCCCCCGCCGAGCGCACGGCGCTGATCGTCGATGACGAGCCGGCGATGCGCGGGCTGCTCGAGGCGCTGCTACGCCGCGCCGGCTGGCAGGTTCGCACCGCGGGCAGCCTCGACGGCGCCGCGCGGGTTCTCGCCTCGACCGAGACGAGCCTGCTGCTGCTCGACGTGGAGCTGTGTGGGAACGAGCTAGCGACGCGACTCGCGGAACTGGAGCGCCACCGTCCGGGGATCACGACGCGAACGGTGCTGCTCGCCTCGCACCCTCCGGGCTCAGGGACCCTCGCAGGGCACCCGGTCGCCACCAAGCCCTTCGTCTGGGCCGACCTCGAGCGGGCCATCGAGAGCGCGGCCCCGGCCGATCCTGCGGCGCTTTGACCGAGCCCGTGGGGCGACGTACCCTCCCGCCGCGCTCCGGTCCACCGGTGCGCACCCTGGTGGGTGTAGCTCAGTCCGGTTAGAGCGCCTGGTTGTGGTCCAGGAGGCCGGGGGTTCAAGTCCCCTCATCCACCCTCCCGATGCGGGAGCTCGACGGGTCCGGTACCGTCCCGCGCTCGCATCATGCGCCGCTAGCTCAATTGGCAGAGCATCCGGCTCTTAACCGGCAGGTTCGGGGTTCGAGTCCCTGGCGGCGCAC
>JBKHDS010000146.1:0-6297 GCA_046541215.1 Nitriliruptoraceae bacterium | reverse complement strand
CTGATCCGCGCGAGCCTCCCGCAGCTGCTCGAGGCGACGCAGCTGACGGTGATCGTGTCCTTCGCCGCCTTCGCGCTCGCCATCGTCGTGGGCCTGATCTTCGCCGCCGCCCGTCGTTCGCACGTGCTGCCGGTGCGTGGGTTCGCCTTCATCTACGTCAACCTCTTCCGCGGTGCCGCTCTCTATGTGCTCGTCATCTGGCTGTTCAACGGCCTCGCGGTGGCGACCGGGCTGCTGCTGTCGGCGATCACCGTGGGCGTGCTCGCGCTGACGCTCCTGAACAGCGCCTACCTCACCGAGGTGTTCCGGTCGAGCATCGATGCCGTGGATCGGGGGCAGTGGGAGGCCGCGCAGGCCATCGGTCTGTCGCGTTGGGACGTGTTCCACCGGGTGATCGCTCCCCAAGCGGCCAGGGTCGCGATCCCCGCCACGGGCAACCATCTCATCGACGCGCTCAAGGATTCGGCCATCCTCGCGGTCATCGCGGTGCCGGAGTTGATGTTCGTCTCGAACCGGATCGCGAACTCGACCTTCCGCCCCTTCGAGATGTACGTGTCGGCGGCGGCGATCTACCTCGTCATCGTCTACACGGTCGCGCTCGCCCTGCGGTGGCTGGAGCGTCGATTGGAGATCGAACGGCGTGTGCCGGTCGGAGGGATCCTGCCGAGGTGACGGCTTCGTGCGGTGGTTCCGCGCGCTGAGGGTTGACGCGAGCCCTCGCGCGTGCTGACATCGCACCTCCGTGGTGCGAACGGACGTTTGCTCGCCTGGTTTGCCGGCGCGCGGCCGCTCCCTCGAGACCGCTCGACGTGGAGCGCGCCACCGCCGGTGCACCACGCCGTCTGGGAGAAGGCCGCCCGAGGAATCGGTCGGCATGAGGTGAACGACGCAGGCAGGGGCCGGGCAGGTCCCACCGGGAGGAGCAGGGATGGATCGGGAACTCGAACACCGTGTCCGTGAGGATCTCGCTGAGCTCGAGGTCAACGTCGGTCGGCGCACCTTCGTCAAGCGCGGAGCGCTCGCTGCCGGCGGCCTGGCAATGCTCGGCATCGGGTGCACAACCGGCGCCGAGGAGGCAGCCGCAGGGGACGACGAAGCCGCTGACGGTGGCTCGTCCTCCGAGGCCTCTCTCTTCGACCGCATACGCGATGGGGACACCATCCGTGTCGGTGCGGACCTCACCTTCCCGCCGCTGCAGCTGCGTGACGAGGATGGTCAGCCGGCCGGGTACACCGTCGAGCTGGCTCAGGAGATGTTCACGGACCTGAACCCGGACGTGACCTTGGAGTTCGTCGAGGTCCCCTTCGGTGAGCTCTTTGGGGCGTTGGCCGCCGGCCGCTTCGACATGTCGGCGATCGGGGCGACGATCCTGCCCTCGCGCTCGCAGCAGGTGATGTTCGCCGGCGAGCCGCTGTTCATCGAGAACAACATCATCCTGCGCAACCGGGACTCCGGTGTCACGAACGTGGACCAGCTCAACGACAGCGGCGTGCGTCTGGCCGTGCTCGCAGGTTCCGCGCAGGAAGCCTCGGCGCGGCGGCTGTTCCCGCAGGCGGAGCTGGTCTCGCTCGAGCAGCAGCCGGCGATCCAGGAAGCTGCGACGGGCCGCGCGGATGCGGTCCTGGTCGGGGAGTTCAGCCTCGCGGGCGCACTGGAGGAGAACGGCACCCTCGAGGTCCTCGAAGGCCCTCCGGTCTTCGCTGACATCAACACCTTCTTCATGCCGATCGGCGACATGCGCATGAAGGCCTACGTGGACAACTGGCTGCGCTACAACATCATCCGGGGCCGCCTCGCGAGCTTCTGGAACGAGCGGGTCGGCAACGCCGCACGAGCGGCCGGGGCCACCTCGATCGGGGTCATCTCCCCGTACCTGGCGGCGGCGGACGTGCTCGGCGAGAACTTCGCCTAGCGGCGTGGGCCGGGTGGGCCGCGCAGCCCACCCGGCCACGCCCCGCCGGCACCGGCGCGCCCGGTCGGACCGACCGAGATCGGAGGATGGACGATGAGGTTCGGTGCTGGCCTGTGGTGCCTGCAGAGCACCGCGACGATGCCCCGCCACCCGGCGACCGCGTACCAGGAACTGCTCGAGGACGCGCGGTTGCTGGAACGGCTGGGCTACGACTCGTTGTGGCTGTCGGAGCACCACTTCTTCTACGACGGCTACTGCCCCTCGCTGCCCACTGCCGCCGCGGCGGCGCTGGAGGTGACCGAGCGGTTGCACGTCGCCACCGGGATGCTGCTCGCGCCGTTGCGCTCGCCCGCCAAGCTCGCGGCTGAGACCGCCTCGCTCCACGAGCGCAGCAACGGTCGCTTCGAGCTCGGCGTGGGCCTCGGCTACCGCGACATCGAGTTCGACGGCATGGGGGTGCCGCGCAAGGAGCGGGTCCAGCGCCGCAAGGACACCCTGCACGCCGTCCACGACGCTGCCCCCGAGGTGCCCCTCTGGCTCGGCTCAGCACTGCCGGAGGCCGTGGAGCGTGCCGGCCGTCACGCGCACGGGGTCCTGTTCTCCGGGGCGAACCCGCTCACCCTCGTCCGGGACCTCGCCGACGCGCACCGCCGCGGTTACGAGTCGACCAACGGCACGCGACCCCGCCCGCGCGTCGCGGCGTTGCGCAACGTCTGGGTCACCGAGGACGAGCGCGAGCGGGCCGCCGTGCTCGACTGGTTCCGCGCCAGCTACGTGCTCTACGCCGGGCTCGGCTGGTCGGTGCCGCAGCGGGGCCAGACGGCGGCGATGGACTTCCGAGCCGAGCTCGACAAGGCCCTGGACGATGCCGTCGCCACGGCGATCATCGGTCCGGCGGAGCAGGTCATCGAGGGGCTGCAGGAGGTCGCGGATGCAGGCGTGGACGACGTCGTCTTCCGCGTCGTGGTGGAGGGCGCCCCACAGGCGGCCGTCCACGAGGTCCTCCACCGCCTCGCGGAGGAGGTCCTGCCAGCGTTGCGAGACGAGGAGGCAGCGTGAGGATCGGAGTTGGCACCCACCCCGGCTGCGAGCCTCGCGAGGCCGCTGAGGCCGAGCGTCACGGTGTCTTCGGGGTGCTGATCGAACCACGCCCCGAGACGTCCGCCGTGGCTGCGGCCGCCGCTGCCGCACGTACCCGGCTCATCCGGCTCGTCGTCCGGATCCGGCTCGGATCCGTCCATCCGATCACCCTCGCGGAGGACCTCGCCGTCCTCGACAACCTCTCCGGCGGGCGGGTCGTGGTCCTGGCCGACACCGGACCCCTCGACGTCGAGGCGGCCCGGGAGGACCTCGCGCTGCTGGTCGCCGGCCTGTCCGCGCGACCCGTCCGGCACGAGGGGGCGCGCTGGCGGGTTCCTGCGGGCCTCGAAGGGCATGAGCATGTCGAGGCGGTCGAGGTCACTCCCAAGCCCGTGCAGGTCGAGGTGCCGGTCTGGCTCACCGGAACGGTCGCCGTCGACCTGGCGCTGGCAACCCACTACCCCCTTCTCGCGACGCGTCCAGAGGAAGCCGACCGCACGCGCCCCGTCCAGCCGGCGCTGGCTGAACTCTCAGGCGCCCTGGATGCCGACCGCGAACTGCTGCTGCGCTGGCGGGACGCCGGTGCGACGCACCTGTTGCTCGGCGCCCCCGAGGGTCCGGAGCAGCTCGCCACGATCGCGCGCTACCTCATCCCGGAGGTGGCGATGCCGCACTTCCCCCGGGTCGTCGCCGAGGCGATGACCCCCGCCGCCTGGCCAGGCCCTGCCCGCTACGTCACCCCACCACAGGGAGCGGCCCCATGAGCATCGATCCCACCCTGACGACGAGCGCCGCACCGGAGCCCCGGGGCCCATACCCCCACGCCCGGATCGACGGCGACCTCGTCTTCGTCACGGGCCAGATCGGTCGGGATCCCGTCACGGGGGACTTCGTGCCGGGCGGGTTCGAGGCGGAGTTCCACCAAGCCATCACCAACCTCGAGACGATCCTCGAGGGCGCCGGCTCCTCGCTCGACCGCGTGTTGCGCACCTGCGTGCAGTTCGTCCGGGAGGACGACCTCGACGCCATGAACCGCATCTACGCCGAACGGTTCGTCGAGCCCTACCCGGCGCGGACCAGCTTCGGTGTCGCCTTCCTGTGGAAGGGCGCGACGGTCCAGATCGACGCGGTTGCCCGACGCCACCCCTGACACCGGACGCACCCACCCCGTCCAGGGCCGGCGTAGCCTGCGAAGCCCGGGGAGCCGACGACGGAGGGCGAAGGGTGGCCAGGTACGCGATCACCGGTTCGACGGGGCTGATCGGTGAGGCGCTCGTCGCCTCGCTCACCGCTGACGGTCACACCGTCCACCGCGTCGTCCGATCAGGATCGGCGGCCGGCCCGAACGACCTGGTCTGGGACCTCGGTGCGCGCACCATCGAGCAGGACAAGCTCGAGGGCGTCGACGTGGTCGTCCACCTCGCTGGGGAGCCGATCGGATCCTCGCGCTGGACCGCGGAGACGAAGCGGCGCATCCACGACTCCCGTGCGGTCGGCACCCGCCTGCTCGCCGAGGCGCTCGCCGGTCTGGACACCAAGCCGCGGGCGTTCCTCTCCTCCTCGGCGGTGGGCTACTACGGCGACCGCGGCGAGGAGGTGCTGACCGAGGACAGCGCCCCCGGCGAGGACTTCCTCGCCCGTGTGTGCATCGCGTGGGAGGAGGCTGCCCGGCCCGCGGTCGATGCGGGCATCCGCACCGTCCACCCGCGCACGGGTGTGGTGATCGCCGCGGATGGTCCGCTCATCGACAAGATCGAGCTGCCCTTCCGCCTCGGTGTCGGTGGTCGGGTCGGTGACGGCCGCCAGTACGTCCCGTGGATCTCGCTCGTCGACGAGGTCCGGGCCCTGCGCTTCCTCGCCGACCACGAGGAGCTCGCCGGCCCGGTCAACCTGGCCGGACCGGAGCCGGCGACCAACCGCGACCTGACCAAGGAGCTGGGCGCGGTGCTGCGCCGCCCGACCGTGCTCCCGATCCCGGCCTTCGCGGTCCGGCTCCTGTACGGCGAGATGGGGGAGACCCTGGCGACGGTCAGCAACCGCGTGGTGCCGCAGCGGCTCCTGGACGCCGGGTTCACCTTCACCCACCCGACCCTGCGGGCTGCCCTTGAGGAGGCGCTCGGTCGCCCATCGGCGGCCTGACCATGGCCGACGCGGACGTCGTGATCGTCGGCGCGGGGCTGGCGGGGCTGACCTGCGCGCTGACGCTCTCCGCCGCCGGGCGGGGCGTCGTCGTCCTGGAGGCGGCCGACGAGGTCGGCGGGCGCATCCGGACCGATGTCGTGGACGGCTACCGGCTCGACCGCGGCTTCCAGGTCCTGTTGACCGGCTACCCGGCGGCGCGGCGGTGGTTCGACCTCGAGGCGCTGGATCTGCGCGCGTTCTCGCCGGGGGTGCTGATCCGCCACCGTGATCGCTTCCGGCGGCTCGCGGATCCGTTCCAGGCTCCGCTTGCGGGGGCCGCCTCCGTCGCCTCGCCGGTCGCCTCGGTGCTGGACGGGCTCCGGCTGCTGGCCTGGCGTCGGTCCGTGTTGCACACCCCCGGGCCGGCGCTCGCCTCCCGACCACAGGTCGCCACCGCCGAGCTGCTGCGCTCGCGGGGGTTCTCCCCCGCGATCACCGCGGGGTTCTTCGGGCCCTTCCTCGCAGGCACCTTCTTCGACCCCGGCATGACCACCTCGTCCCGCGTCACCGAGCTCGTGTTCCGCAGCTTCTTCCGGGGCGAGGTCGCGGTCCCTGCCCTCGGCATGCAGCAGCTGCCGATCCAGCTCGCCGCGCAACTGCCGCTCGACACCGTCAGGACCGGGCAGCGCGTCACCGCGGTGATGAGCGGTGAGGTCGACGTCGCCGATGGTGACCGCGTGCGTGCCGACCACGTGGTCGTTGCCACCGAGGGTTCGGCCGCCGCCCGGCTGCTCGGACACCGCCTGCCGGGTGGTGTGGCTCCGGACCGCGGAACGACGACGCTGTACTACCGCGCCGCGACGCCCCCGGTCGCCCGCCCCGATCTCGTGCTGGACGCGGACCACCGCGGCCCGGTGACCACGCTGGCCGTGATGACCGAGGTGGCGCCCACCTACGGCCCGCCGGCAGGTGATGCGCTCGTGTCCGTCTCGACGGTCGGTGTCCCGGCCGAGGACGATGCCTGGCTCGACCGGGCTGTCCGGGCGCAGCTCACGGGGTGGTACGGAACCGAGGTGCAGGACTGGGACCGCCTCGCCACCTACCGGATTCCGCACGCCCAGCCCCGGATGCAGGTGGAGGACCTCCCGAGCCTCGCTCGGGACGTCCGGGTCGACGAGCGCACC
>JBKHDS010000145.1:0-6306 GCA_046541215.1 Nitriliruptoraceae bacterium | reverse complement strand
CCGCGAGCGCGAGCGGCAGCGCGGCCGGCAGGCTCGGGGTGACGTCGACGACCACGGTCAGGACGGTGGCGAGCAGGACGACGCCGCCGAGGAACGCCGCCCACAGCTGCCGCTGCCGGCTCAGGGGTCCACGGTCCTCGCTCGGTGGCATCCTGGTCTCCACCTCGGTGCTGGCGCCGGCGGCCCGGTGCCCGTCGCCAGCAGCAGGCTAGTGAGCCGGGGGCGAGTGGCTCGCTGCGCGCTGCGCGAGCCAGATCCCCGCCAGGATCAGGGCGCCCCCGACCAGGGCGCTGGGACCGAGCCGTTCGTCCAGCACCACCGCTCCCGCGACCACGGCCACGATCGGGATGAGGTAGGTGGTCAGGGTGGCGTTCGTGGCGCCGACCCGCTCCACGAGCACGTAGAAGACCAGGAACGCGAGCCCGGTCCCGAGCATCCCGAGCAGGGACACCGCGAGCCAGGAGCGCCCGCTCACACCTGCCACCTCGAGCGGTCCAGAGGTGGCCAGCGCCACCGGCGTGCTGACCACCGCCGCGCCGAGCACCTGGCCGGCGGCGATGGTCAGCGGGGGCGCGGTCCCCGACGCACGCTGCTTGGCCAGCACCGCTCCGAGCGCGTAGAGCAGGGTCGCGGCGACGACGGCGATCACGGCCAGGACCCGGCCCGGCTGTTCCAGATCGCCCCCGGCGATCGCCGCGACCCCGACCAGCGCCAGCAGCAGCCCGGCGAGCCGCGTGCGGGTGAGCCGCTCGAGGCCGACCGCGGCGGCGACCAGCAGGGTCGAGGTCGGCACGAGCGCCATGAGCAGCCCGGCCAGCCCCGACGGCAGGCTCTGCTGGGCCCAGGCGAGCAGGGTCCAGGGCGCGGCGTTGTTCACCACGCCGAGGAGCAGCACCGTGCCCCACAGCCGCCGGGTGCGCGGCAGCGAGCCGCGTCGCAGCGCCAGCAGCCCGAGCAGCGTCGCTCCGCCGACGACGGTGCGCAGCGCGACGATCCAGATCGGCGTCAGGTCGCGGAGCGCGAGCTCGATGAACAGGAACGACAGGCCCCACATCGAGCTCAGCAGCACCAGCAGCACCGCCTCGACGGGACCGAAGGTGCCGGCCGCGCGCGTGGTCGGAGCGGGACGGGTGGACACCGGGGCCTCGAGGTGGGGCGGGGAGCGGAGCACGGTCCGGACCGCGAGCGCGGTCAGCGGTGACCGTGGATCGTGGCGGGTGCTCGGGACGCTACCGGCACCCCCCTGAGGGCTCCGAACCCGTGTCAGACGGCTGGGGGTAGGCTGACGCGCTGCCTGCCCGTACGCGCCCGTTCGAAGGTGCCCCGTGTTCCCACCGCCACCCCCGTCCGCGCCCGCGTGGTACCGCGAGGGCCTGGAGCTGCCGGTCGACACCGGCACGGTCGAGGTCGCCGGGGCCGCCATCCGCTGGCTGGCCTGGGGTCGGGTGAGCGATCCGCCGCTGGTCCTGGTTCACGGCGGCGCGGCGCACGCCCGCTGGTGGCTCGCTCTCGCCCCGAGCCTCGCCCGGGACCACCGGGTCATCGCCTTGGACCTGTCGGGGCACGGGCTGAGCGACCACCGTGAGGTCTACGACGCCGAGCTGTGGGCGGAGGAGGTCCTGGCGGCGGCCTCGGCGGCCGGTGCCGTCGGCCGTCCGGTCGTGGTCGGCCACTCGATGGGTGGCTTCATCACGATCGTGCTCGCGGCGCGGCACGGCGCGGCGCTCGAGGGCGTCGTCGTCCTCGACGCGCCGGTGCGCCGTCCCGACCCGGAGTCCGAGGAGGGCCGCATCGGCCGGATGTTCCGGGCCCCCAAGACCTACGCGAGCCTGGAGGACGCCACCCGGCACTTCCACCTGGTCCCGCCGCAGCCGTGCGACAACGAGTGGCTGGTCGAACACGTCGGGCAGCAGAGCCTGCGCCAGACGCCCGAGGGCTGGACCTGGTGCTTCGACCCGCGGGTCTTCACGGCCCGGCGTGGCCCCACGCACCCGGCGGCGTTCTCCGAGGAACTCGCCCAGGCGAGCTGCCGCACCGCCATCGTCAACGGGGAACGCTCACAGGTGGTGGACGAGGAGGTCCGTGCCCACATGGCCGCCCTGCTCGCCGGCTCCCCGGCGGCCAGCGCCGGCGTGCCCGTGCTGGACGTGCCCCACGCCCACCACCACCTCCTGCTCGACCAGCCCCTGGCGGTCGTGACCGCGATCCGGGGGGTCCTGGCCGCGTGGCAGCCGATCGGGCAGGCGCCCGCCCCGGTGGGGCTGCCGGGGCAGCCCTGAGGGGTCACAGCTTGCGGAGCCAGATCCGCTCCACGGCGTGGTCCGGGCCCTTGCGCAGGATCAGGTCCGCGCGGGAACGGGTGGGCAGGATGTTCTCCTGGAGGTTGCGACCGTTGATCTCGTGCCAGATGGCGGTGGCGACCTCGTCGGCCTCACGGTCGCTCAGCTGGCCGTAGCGCCTGAAGTACGAGCGCGGGTCCTGGAAGGCGGTGTCGCGCAGCCGCCGGAACCGCTCGACGTACCAGCGCAGGATGTTCTCCTCGTCGGCATCGACGTAGATCGAGAAGTCGAACAGGTCGGAGACGAACAGCCGCCGGTCGCCCTCGGTGCCCGTCTGCAGCACGTTCAGCCCCTCGATGATGAGGATGTCGGGCTGGTGGATCTCGATCCGCTCGCCGGGGATGCGGTCGTAGCGCAGGTGGGAGTAGACGGGGGCGGTCGTGGTCGGGGCACCGGCCTTGACCTCGGTGACGAAGCGCACCAGGGCGGCGGTGTCGTAGGAGTCCGGGAAGCCCTTGCGGGCGAGCAGTCCCCGCCGCTCGAGCTCCGCGTTCGGGTAGAGGAAGCCATCGGTGGTGACGAGCGCGACCTCCGGGTGGTCGGGCCAGCGTGACAGCAGCGCCTGCAGGATCCGCGAGGTCGTGGACTTGCCGACCGCCACCGACCCGGCGATGCCGATCACGAAGGGCACCTTGGCGGCGAGCGAGCCGAGGAAGGTGTCGGTGGCGCGGTGCAGGTCCTGCGTCGCGGCGACGTAGAGGTTCAACAGCCGTGACAGGGGCAGGTAGACGTCCGCGACCTCCTTGAGTGACATGCGGTCGTTGATGCCGCGCAGTTGGTCGAGGTCGCCCTCGGTCAGGGTCAGGGGGGTGCTCGGTGCCAGCGCGGCCCAGTCTCGGCGGTCCAGCACGACCCAGGGAGAGGGCTCGGCGGTGTGCACGGCGCGCCTACGAGGTGGGGATGGGCGGTCAGCGCGCAGCCTACCGGTGCGCGTGCCGCCCTCCGTCCGGCGCGGTGGGGCGCCAGCGGGCGGCCCGTGCGGTCCGTCGTCGACCCTTCTGAGCGCAGGATCGCGGTGGCGGACGCGAGGCCCCCCGGCCCGTCGCGAGGCAGCACGCGGCGCCGGGATGCGCGACACTGGAGGCCTGCCCGCCGTCGCCCCCGAGGTGCACCCCGTTGGAACCCGCCCGTCGACAGCTGCTGGTGCAGCGGCTCATCGCCGTCGCGCTGGTGGTGCTCGCCGTGCCGCCGATCGTGGCGCTGGGTTCGGTCGCGGAGGACCAGCCGATCCGCGCGGGGGAGCCGGCGCCGCGCACGGTGTTCGCCGAGACCGCGGTCCAGGTCACCGATCCCGAGGCCACCGAGACCGCCCGGCGCACCGCCGCGGAGAGCGTGGAGCCGGTGCTCACCCCGGACCGGGAGGCACAGACCGCGATCGTGCGGGACGTCCGGCGGGTCTTCACCTCCGCCCGTGAGGTCCGGGAGCCGACCGCGCAGCCGGACGGGTCGCCAGGCTCGGTCCCGCGGCCCGTGACCCAGCGCTCGCAGCTCACCGAGCTCGAGCCGGACCTCCCGGAGGAGACGGCGATCGCGCTGGTCACCACCTCCGACGCCGAGCTGGAGACCGTCGAGCGCGAGACGATCGCGATCGCGCAGGAACTCGCCCGCCAACGCGTCCTCGCCGACGAGGTGGAGCTGCTCGTCGCGGAGACCCTGCCGGTGGAGCTCGGGCTCCGCAACCTCCCTCGGGACACCGGGGAGACCATCGTGGAACCGGTGATCGAGCTCCACATGCGTCCGACCGTCGTCGTCGACCCCGACGCGACCTCGGCCGCCCGCGAGCGCGCAGCCGAGAGCGTCGAGGAGCTCACGGCGACCTGGTCAGCGGGCGAGGCGATCGTGCGTGAGGGCGAGGTCGTCTCTCCGATGGCTGCCAGGGCGACCGAACAGCTCGGTCTCTCCGGCGGTGGGTTCTGGCGGGCGTGGCTGCTGGCGAGCGCCGCGATGCTGCTCGTCGTGGCGGTCGGGGGTGTCTACCTCGCGCGGATGCAGCCCATCGTGTGGGTCACCGGCAAGAAGCTCGTCCTGCTCGGCGGGCTCGTGCTCGCCTACGCCGTCATGGTCGTCGGGGTCACCGCGGTGGTGGACGCCACCTCGGTGGGGTGGTTGTTCGCCGTGCCGGCGGGGGCGCTCGCGATGCTGGTCGCGCTGCTGATCCACCCGGTCATCGGGCTGGCGACCATGCTCCCGGCCGCCGTGCTCGTGCTCCTCGTGCGGCCCGCGGCCGGGTCGGCGGCGCTGTTCGCCGCCGCGGCGGTCCTGATCAGCGTCCCGCTCACCACCGGCATCGCCAAACGGTCCGATCTGCGCTCGGCCACGCTGCGGGCGGGGCTGTCTTACCCGGTCCTCGCCGGACTCATCGCGCTGGTGTTCGGGCCGGAGGAGTTCGTCCTCGTCGCGATCGCGGCCGGGGTGGTCAACGGCGTCGTGACGGCGCTGGCGGTCCAGGGGGCATTGCCCTTCCTCGAGACCCTGTTCCGGTTGCCGACGGTCACGGCCCTGCTCGATCTCTCGGACCGCAACCACCCGCTGCTGCGCGAGCTCGAGACGAAGGCTCTGGGCTCGTACAACCACTCCGTGATGGTCGCCTCCCTCACCGAGCGGGCCTGCCGCGAGATCGGCGCCAACCCGCTGCTCGGGAGCGTCGCCGGTCTCTACCACGACATCGGCAAGATCCGTCAGCCGCACTTCTTCATCGAGAACCAGCAGGGCATCGCGAACCCGCACGACGGGCTCGAGCCGCGCATCTCGGCGACGATCATCCAGAACCACGTCGTCGACGGGGTCGAGCTCGCGACCGAGCACCGGCTGCCGCCGGAGGTCGTCGCCTGCATCGCCAGCCACCACGGCACGATGGTGGTCAGCTACTTCTACGACAAGGCCGTGCGGGCGGCGGGCGGTGACCGCTCCCAGGTCGACGAGCAGGAGTTCCGCTACCGCGGCCACAAACCGCGCAGCAAGGAGGCGGCGTTGCTCGTGCTCGCCGACTGCTCCGAGGCGACGACGCGAGCGATGGCGATGACGCGGGGGACCCTGCCGCGCGAGGAGATCGAGGCGACCGTCGAGCGGCTCCTGCAGGAGCGCATGGACGACGGGCAGTTCGATGACTGCGACCTGACCTTCCGCGAGCTCCAGAGGGCCAAGGAGACGATCGTGGAGTCCCTGGTCGGCATCTACCACCCGCGCATCGCCTACCCGGCCCAGGCCGAGCCCGCGGACCAGGAGCGTGCCCCGCAGCCCACCTCCTAGCGGCGACGGGCGCCACCCCGCCAGCCGCGGCCCTCGGGGATCAGTCGACCTCGTCCTGCCCGATGCTGAAGGCGGCGTCGAGCACGTCCTCGGCGTAGGAGCGGAACGCGATCACCGTCTCCGAGCCCACGATCCCCTCGACCTTGCCGATGCCGCCGGTCACCACGTCAGCGAGCGCGTCGTGCTCGGCAACCCGGACCTTGACGATCAGGTCGTACCGTCCGGTCACGGAGTAGACCTCGGTCACCCCCTCGAGGTGGCACAGCGCCTCCGCCACCTCCGGGACCCGATCGACCTCGACGTCGAGCAGCACGAACGCGGTGATCATCCCGACCTCCTGCGTGGTCCCAGGACCCACGAGCCTACTCCCCGATCCCCGAGGTACCGGTGCCATCGACCTCCGCCTTCGCCCGTCGCGTCCAGAGCGTCGTGGCGTCCATCCCGGCCGGGCAGGTGCTGACCTACGGCGAGGTCGCGGCGGAGGCCGGCGCTCCCGGGGCCGCCCGAGCCGTCGGGCACGTGCTCGCCGCAGCCGGCGCGGCCCTGCCCTGGTGGCGGGTGGTCGCCGCGACCGGCCGGCTGGTCCCCGGGCTCGAGGAGGAGCAGGCCGCGCGTCTGCGTGCGGAGGGCGTGGCGTGCGAGCAGGGGCGTCTCGCCCGGGTCCCGCCGACCTCCGGCCGGGCGTGAAAGGGCCCCACGACCGACCTGGCCTGTCCGG
>JBKHDS010000144.1:0-6316 GCA_046541215.1 Nitriliruptoraceae bacterium | reverse complement strand
CCCGGCGGGGACCGCGGCCGCCAACCTCCTGATCGGCGGGGGGACCGCGTGGGTGCTCGGCGCCCAGGTCCTGTTCCTCCGGCTCGCCCCCCGGGAGCGCATGGCACAGGTCACCGGTGCGATGATCGCCGGCCTAGCGGTCGCCGACGGGGTGGGGTCCCTCGCGCTCGCAGCCCTCGCCGACCGCGCCGGCCCCGCCGCGGCCTACCTCGTCGGCGGCGTCGCGATCGGGCTCGCGCTGGTGCTCGGCGCGTGGCTGCGGGCCCGCAGCGAGGTCACCCGGGCGCTGGACCGCGCGGACGCGGCCGGCTGATCTGAAGGCCCAGTGCCTCGCTCACCCTGGACCAGGTCGCGGCCTCGTCCCCGGTGTGGTGGACCGCCACCATCCCCAGCTCAGCGGCAGCCTGCACGTTGCCGGCGAGGTCGTCGACGAAGACGCAGTCCGCGACCTCGACCTCGAGACGCTCGGCGGCGAGCCGGTAGATGGCCGGGTCGGGCTTGCGCAGCCCGACCTCGCCGGAGAGGACGACGTCGTCGAAGCAGGCCCGCAGCCGGTCCATCGGGTAGGGCGAGTACCCCCAGGAGTTGGACAGCAGGCCGGTGCGGACCCCGGCGCGACGCACCGCAGCGACGAGCTCCCACAGCGTGCCGGCAGGCTGCATGGCGGCCAGCAGGCCGTCGAGGAGCGCGAGGTCGGTCGGTACCTCGACGTCCACCGACGCCAGCTCCTCCCGCAACGCGACCTCGAAGGCATCCAGCTCGAGCTCCCCACGCTCGAGAGCACCGATGACCCCACCATCGGTGGTGCGCGAGGCGGCGGCGAGCGCGCCGACGGCGGCACCGATGGTCAGGCCCTGGGCGCGTTCGAAGGCCGCGAAGGCGGACCGGACCGGCACGGTCAGCACCCCGCCGTAGTCGATCAGCAGGGCGCGGCCGCTCACCGCCCGACCTCCGCGGCTGCCCGTGCTGCCTGCTCCCCCAGCTGCAGGACCAGCGGGCCGAACCCTTCCTCCTCCGCCGAGCGGCCGTAGGCGCCGTCGAGCTGGCGGCGGTGGACCCCCTCCAGGATGCAGGCCAGCTTCCACAGCCCGAAGGCGACGTAGTAGCCCACCTCGGACAGGTCACGGCCCGAGCCGGCGGCGTAGCGCTCCAGCAGCGCGTCGCGCCCCAGGAAGCCAGGCGTCAGCGTCGGCAGGTCGGGGAGCAGGGGGGCCTGCTCGTCGGGTTCCGCCCAGTAGACGAGCAACAGGCCGACGTCAGCGAGCGGATCGCCGAGGGTGGCCAGCTCCCAGTCGAGCACCGCGGTCACCCGGCCGGTGCCCGGGTCGATGAGGAGGTTGTCGAGCCGGTAGTCGCCGTGCACGAGGGTCGCGGGTCCCTGGGCAGGGATGCGTGCCGCCAGGCGCGCGTGGACCTCGTCGAGGATGCCCACGTCCCGGGAGCGGACCTCATCCAACTGCGCCTTCCACCGGCGCAGTTGCCGGCCCAGGTACTCCTCCTGCCGCGCGAGCGTGGCGAGCCCGACCTCCTCGAGGTCGACCGTGTGCAGTCGGACGAGCACGTCGATGAGGTCGCGGCTGGCAGCCGCCCGTACGGCCACGCCCAGGCCATCGGCCGCGACCTGCCGGTCCCGCACGACGATCCCGTCGACATGCTCCATGACGTAGAAGGGAGCGCCGGTGACGGTCCCGGTCTCCTCCAGGCCGAGGCAGCGCGGGACCGGCACCTGCGAGGCGGCCAACGCCGACAGGATGCGGTGCTCACGGGCGACGTCGTGGGCGGAGGGCAGGACGCCGTGGAGCGGAGGGCGTCGGAGCACGACGCGCCGGCCGGCTCCGTCCTCGAGCCCGTAGGTGAGGTTCGAGCGCCCGCCGGGCAGCAGTCGGGCGCGCAGCGGAGGACGCAGTTCGGTGCGATCCCCGAGCCAGCGCGCCACCGCATCCAGATCGAGCCCATCCGGGACCTCTCGATGAGCTGGCACCGGCTCCTCCCTCCCACGGCACGGTCGTCCGCCAGTCCCCGGCAGCCTCGCAGACCGGCGCCTGCCCGCCAAGCCGCGTACCGCATCCCGCCTCCTGCGACCGGTCCGAGCCACCCGGTAGCGTGGCGGTGTGGACGACCGCGACCCCGCTGCACCCCCGCCCGGCGCCGCAGGTGGCCGCCGGCGGCATCGCGTGGATGCCTGGGTCGCCGCAGAGCACACGGATGCCACCGCGACGCCGTCGCCGCTGACGCGCGCGTCGCGTGCGGGTGCCCGCAAGCTGAGCGGCAGCGTGCGGTCGCTGTTCGCGACCGGCGGGCCGGGGTTCCGGGACCTCGCGGTCACCCAGGTGCTCTCCACCGCCGCGGACACCCTGGTGGCGGTGGGCCTCGCCGGCACGCTGTTCTTCCAGGTCCCGGCCACCGAGGCCCGAGGCAACGTCGCGCTCTACCTGCTGCTCACGGTGGCCCCCTTCGCGGTGATCGGTCCGGTGCTCGGGCGTGTGCTGGCCGGCTCGCCGGTGCGGACCCGCACGGTGCTCGTCGCCGCGGCTCTCGGCAGGGCGGTGTTCGCCCTGGCGGCCCTGTCCCGCCTGGACAGCCTGTGGCTGTTCCCCGCCGCCTTCGGGCTGCTGGTCCTCTCGCGCGTGCACGGCATCACCCGCAACGCGCTGCTGCCGCTGGCGCTGGACACGCCGCAGGCGCTCGTCGAGGCGAACGCGAGGATCGCCTGGATCGGCGTGCTCGCGGGAGCGCTCGCCGCGCCCATCGGCCTGGCAGCGCTGCAGCTGGTGGGCAGCAACGGCCCGCTGGCCCTGGCCGCCCTCGCCGCGCTGGGAGCCGCGCTCGTCGGGCGGCAGCTCCCGAAGCCCGACGGAGCCAGTGCAGCCGGCGCCGGACCGGTGTGGCGGGGGCTCAGGCTGCAGCTGCCGCGCCAGGTGCGCCTGGCGCAACTGGCGACCGCCGGGGTGCGTGTCCTGAACGGCTTCCTGCTCCTGCTGCTCGCCTTCGAGCTGCAGCAGCGGGATGCGGCGCTGCTCGACTTCGGGGCGCTGCTGGCGGCGGCGGGGGCCGGCTACGCCCTGGCGTCACGGATCGTGCCGCACGTGGCCCGCCGGGTGCGTGAGGAACCGATCGTCCTGGCGGCGCTGGCGACCACCGCTGCCGCCGCCTTCACCGCCGGCCAGTGGTTCGGCCTCGTGGCCGCCGCCGCCCTCGCCGCCGCCGCCGGGCTCGCCTGGGGGTTCGCGAAGCTGGCCTTCGACGGGCTGCTCCAGAGCTCGGTGCCGAGCGATCGTCGTGGGGCGGCGTTCACCCGCTCCGAGACGGTGTTCTCGATCGCCTGGGTGCTGGGGGCGATCGTGCCCACCGCGCTGCGGCTGCCCGCGTCGGTCGGGCTCGCGCTGGCGGGCTTCGCGGCACTGGCCGCCCAGATCGTCTACGTCAGCGTCCTGCTCGTCCCGGCCGCACCGCCGCGCCGTGGCGACGATCCGGCCGGGACGCCCCGAGCCTCACTCCGGGGCGTCCCGGGACCGGGCCAGGAGCCGGCCTAGAGGACGTCCCAGACGTTGCCGCCGGAGAGCAGCGCCTCGAGGTCGCCCTCGCCGCGCATCTCGGTGGCGGTGGCGATCTGCGTGCGCAACTCGTCGTCGTAGACCGGTTGCTCCACGGCTCGGAAGACCCCGATCGGGGTCGGGCCCGTCGGGTTGGTCGAGAGCCGCGACAGGGCGAACGCGGTGGTCGTGCGCTCCCGTGCCGGGTCGTGGACCACGACCCGGTCCCCGGCCTCAGCGGTCGGCACGATCTGCATCGTGCCGTCGGCGTCGGCCACCACCGCCCGCTCACCATCGGGACCGAAGGTGATCGGCTCCCCGGCCTGGAGGCGGATCTGGTTGTGGTCCTTGGTGTCCTTGTCCTTCAGGGCCGCGAAGGCCCCGTTGTTGAAGATGTTGCAGTTCTGGTAGATCTCCACGAAGGAGGTGCCACGGTGGGCCTGGGCTGCCTTGAGGACCTCGGAGAGGTGCGCGCGCTCGGTGTCGATCGACCGGGCGACGAAGGTCGCGCCGGCCCCGAGGGCGAGCGCCACCGGGTTGACGGGCCGGTCGATCGACCCCATCGGCGTCGACTTGTGGACGGAGCCGCGCGGTGAGGTCGGGGAGTACTGGCCCTTGGTGAGCCCGTAGATCTCGTTGTTGAACAGCAGGATGTTGACGTTGACGTTGCGCCGGATCGTGTGCATGAGGTGGTTCCCACCGATGGACAGCCCGTCGCCATCGCCGGTGACGACCCAGATGTCCAGGTCCGGC
This sequence comes from Nitriliruptoraceae bacterium, assembly GCA_046541215.1. Taxonomy (GTDB): domain Bacteria; phylum Actinomycetota; class Nitriliruptoria; order Nitriliruptorales; family Nitriliruptoraceae; genus T1Sed10-7. The sequence goes on along the minus strand of JBKHDS010000144.1, from coordinate 2,030 downwards.
CGCGTGATCGCGAGCCCCGTCGCCACCGTCGGCGCGCGTCCATGGATCGTGTGGAACCCGTAGGTGTCCATGTAGTACGGGAAGCGCGACGAGCACCCGATGCCCGAGATGAACACCGTCGTCTCCGGGCGCGCGCCGGACTCGGCGAGGACCGACTGCACGGTCGCGAGGATCGCGTAGTCCCCGCAGCCCGGGCACCAGCGCACCTCGCGGTCGGAGGTGAAGTCCTTCTTCGTCAGCTTCCGGTCGTTGGTCGTCATGCCTGCTCTCCCCAGCCCAGGTGCTCGATCACGCGTTGCAGCTCGCCCGAGCCGAAGGGCTGGCCGCTGACCCGGTTGTAGCGCTTGACGTCCACGAGCGTGGCGGCCCGGAGCAGCATCGCGAGCTGCCCCATGTTGTTCTCCGGGCAGATCACGACCCGGTAGGAGCGCAGCAGGTCCGGCAGGTCGGGGTGCAGGGGCGCGAGGTGGGTCAGGTGCACCCGTGCGACCTTGCGGCCCCGCTCGCGCAGGTCGTGGCAGGCCGCCTGCAACGGTCCCTTCGTCGAGCCCCAGCCGACCACGAGCACGTCCGCCTCACCGCTGGGATCGACCACCTCGAGTGGCGGGAGCGAGGCGGCGATGCGGTCCAAGCGCTCGTAGCGCAGCTCGGTCATGTGGTGGTGGTTGGCGGGGTCGTAGGAGATGTGGCCCGACAGTTCCTCCTTCTCGATCCCACCGAGACGGTGCTCGAGCCCCGGGGTCCCCGGCAGCGCCCACGGTCGGGCGAGGGTCTCCTCGTCGCGCAGGTAGGGCGCGAAGGTGCCGTCCTCGCGGTTCGGTTCGGTCGCGAACCGGACGACCTCCGACAGCGCCGGCAGGTCCTCCACCTGTGGCAGCCGCCACGGTTCCGCCGAGTTGGCGAGGTAGCCGTCGGACAGGATCGCGACCGGCGTGCGGTAGGTCAGGGCGATCCGGGCCGCCTCGATCGCGGTGTCGAAGCAGTCGGCCGGGGAGGAGGCCGCTACGACCGGGATCGGCGCCTCACCGTTGCGCCCGAACAGCAGCTGCAACAGGTCGGACTGCTCGGTCTTGGTGGGCAGGCCCGTGGACGGGCCTCCGCGCTGGACGTCGATCACGAGCATCGGCAGCTCGGAGATCGCCGCCAAGCCCATCGCCTCGGTCTTGAGCGCGATACCCGGGCCCGAGGACGCGGTGACGGCCAGGGAGCCACCGAAGGCGGCCCCGATCACCGAGCCCATCGCGGCGATCTCGTCCTCAGCCTGGTAGGTCGCCACGCCGAAGTGCTTCAGCTTGGCAAGCTCGTGGAGGATGTCCGAGGCCGGGGTGATCGGGTAGGAGCCGTAGAACAGGGGCAGCCCGCTCCTCACGCTCGCGGCCACGAGCCCGTAGGCCATGGCCTGGTTGCCGGTGATGTTGCGGTACCGCCCGGGCGCGAGCTTCGCGGGCTTGACCTCGTAGGTGAAGGCGAAGGCCTCGGTGGTGTCGCCGTAGTTCCACCCGGCCTTCAGCGCGGTGACGTTGGCCTCGGCGAGCGCCGGCTTGTTGCCGAACTTGGTCCGCAGCCACTCCTCGGTCTCACCGACCGGGCGGGAGTACATCCAGGACACGAGGCCGAGAGCGAGCATGTTCTTGCACCGCTCCGCCTCCTTCTTGTTCAGCCGCCCCTCGTCGATCATCTGCGCGAGGGCGCCGAGGGTCAGCTCGGTGATCGGGACCTCGTGGAGCTGGTAGTCCTCGAGGCTGTGGTCCTCGAGCGGCGAGACCTCGTAGCCGGCCTTGGCGAGGTTGCGATCGGTGAAGGCGTCGGTGTTGACGATGAGGATGCCACCGGACTTCAGCGCGCTGAGGTGCTTGGACAGCGCCGCCGGGTTCATCGCCACGAGCACGTCAGGCGCATCGCCCGGGGTGTGGATGTCCTGGTCGGAGAAGTGCAGCTGGAAGGAGCTCACGCCCGCCAGCGTCCCGGCGGGAGCACGGATCTCGGCCGGGAAGTCCGGCAGGGTCGCCAGGTCGTTGCCCGCGATCGCG
>JBKHDS010000143.1:0-6316 GCA_046541215.1 Nitriliruptoraceae bacterium | reverse complement strand
CCTGACCCCTGGCGGATCCCGTGATCAAGCTCCAGAACGTCACCAAGACCTACAAGCGTGGTGCCGACGACCAGGTGATCGCGCTCGAGGACGTGACCGTCGATGTGGCCAAGGGGGAGTTCGTCTTCGTCGTCGGGCCGTCGGGATCCGGCAAGTCCACGTTCATGAAGCTGCTGACCCGCGAGCAGCTCCCCGACGAGGGTGAGATCTGGGTCGCCGGCAAGAACCTCGCGAAGCTGCGGTCCTGGAAGGTGCCGGTGCTGCGCCGCGAGATCGGGTACGTGTTCCAGGACTTCAAGCTGCTCGAGAACAAGACGGTGTACGAGAACGTCGCGTTCGCGCTGGAGGTCATCGGGCGCTCGCGGCGCGAGATCGACAAGCGCGTCCCCGAGGTGCTCGAGCTCGTGGGGCTTGAGGACAAGGCCCGCTCGCACCCCCACGAGCTGTCCGGCGGCCAGCAGCAGCGCGTCTCGGTCGCCCGCGCCTTCGTGAACAACCCGCGGATCCTGCTCTGCGACGAGCCGACCGGCAACCTCGACCCCTCCACCTCGGTGGGGGTCATGAAGCTGCTCGACCGCATCAACCGCACCGGTACGACCGTCGTCATGGCCACCCATGACCAGCACATCGTGGACTCCATGCGGCGGCGGGTGATCGAGCTGGAGAACGGCCACGTCGTCCGTGACCAGTCCCGTGGCGTGTACGGCTACGGGGGCTGAGCCCCTACGGCGACCTCCCGGGTTCCCGGGCTGATCTGGAGGCAGGATGACCGCGCGCTGGAGCTACGTGATCCGCGAGGCCTTCGTCGGGCTGCGCCGCAACCTGATGATGACCGTCGCGGTGGTCCTGTCGGTCACGGTGTCGTTGACGCTGCTCGGCGCGAGCCTGCTACTGAGCGAGCAGGTCGACCTCGCCACCGACGACTGGACCGGCCGGGTCGAGGTCTCGATCTACCTGTGCGACGAGCGCGGCTGCGACGCGGCCATCACCCCGGAGCAGCAGGAGCAACTGCGCCAGGATCTCGAGGCCAACGAGGTCGTCGCCGAGGTGTTCTACGAGTCCAAGCAGGACGCCTACGAGCGGTTCACGGAGATGTTCGCCGACCAGGAATCCCTGATCGACGCGATCGACCCGGACACCCTGCCGGCCTCCTTCCGTGTGCGGCTCGAGAACCCGAACCTGTTCAACGTCATCGCGGATCAGTTCTCGACCTACCCCGGGGTCGAGGAGATCGTCGACCAGCGCGAGGTGCTGAACCAGTTCCTGCGCTTCACCAACGTGGTGCGGACCGCTGCCCTGGTGGTCGCCGCGATCCAGCTCGTCGCCGCCGGTGTACTGATCGCCAACACCATCCGGGTCGCGGCTTTCGCCCGACGGGAGCAGACCGGCATCATGCGGCTGGTCGGAGCGAGCAACTGGTACATCCGCCTGCCCTTCGTCCTCGAGGGTGTCTTCGCCGGGCTGCTCGGGGCGCTCGCGTCCTGGGGGCTGCTGTGGGCCACGGTGCCCCAGGTGGCGAACAGCCTCGCGCGTGACATCGAGCTCATGCCCTTCATCGGCGAGGCCCAGGTCATCGCGGTGGGTCCGTGGCTGTTGCTGGCAGGGACCGCGATCGCCGCGCTGTCCTCCATCCTGGCGCTGCGCCGCTTCCTCGACGTCTGAGCTGTCGCGGTCCGGGCGGGGCTCGGTGCGCGACACGAGCGCACGCGCTTGAGGGGCACGCCCGTGCGGCCGATAGGGTGGCTACTCGGCTCTTCCGTGGCAGGTGTGGCTCCTGTAGCCTCCCGTGCACACCGGTGGTCGCTGAGCGCTATCAGCTGATCACGATCCGTGGTGTGGGGTCCGCTCGTGCGAAGGTCTGAAGGTCGCGGTCGCAAGGTGCTGGCGCTCGCCTGCGTGCTCGGGCTCGCACCGGTGGCCGCGCTGGCGCAGCCCGCCCCGACCGAGCGCGAGCTCGACGAGGTCGTCTCCGAACGTGACCGGGTCGCGGCCGAGGTGGAGGATCTACGGGCCCGGGAGGACGACGCGGGCATCCAGCTCATCGAGGTCGAGGAGGAGCTGGCCGCCGCCGAGGAGGACCTGGCCCGGGCGGTCGCGGAACAGCAGGAGGCCGAGGCTGCGCTCGTCGATGCCGAGGAGGCCGCTGCCGCGGCTCGCGCGCAGCTCGAGGAGGCCCACGGCGCGCTCGCGGCCACCGAAGCCGACCTCGCCGCCTCCGTGGCCGCCCTCGAGGCCCGCGTCGTCGCCGCGTACAAGTACGGCCAGGCCTCGGTCGCCGAGGTGTTCAGCGAGGTCCGGGACTTCACGGACCTCATGACCTCCACGACCCTGGTCGGCCACGTGCTCGATGGGGACCGGGTCATCGTGGACGGGGTCGAGCAGCTCGTGGCCGACGCCGAGGCGCGGCGTGCCGAGGCCCAGACGCTGCGGGTCAGCGCCGAGCGCGAGCGGGCGCTGGCGGTCGCCGCTGCCGAGCGTGTCGAGGCCGCAGCGCGTCAGAGAGCCCGCGCCCTCGAGCGGATCGAGGCACGACGGGACGAGCGTGAAGCGCTCTTCGTTCAGCTGCGAGAGGACCGGACGCTGGCTGAAGGCCACCTCGCCGGGCTCGAGGCCGAGTCCGCTCGGATCGAGGAGCAGCTGGCGGAGATCGCGCGGCAGCAGGCCGCCGAGCAGGCGCGCCGGGAACGCGAGGCGGCCGAAGCTGCCCGCCGAGCCCAGGAGGCTGCGGAGCAGGCCCGTCGCGAGGCCGCGGAGGGCGGTCAGCCGGGGGGCGAGGGGCCAGCCGGCCTGGGGAGCGGCGATCCGAGCAGCGGGAGCGCCTCGACGCTGAGCGGGTGGGTGCGGCCCCTGCCCGGCATCGTCACCTCGCCCTACGGGCCACGCTGGGGTGCGTGGCACTACGGGGTCGACCTGCGCGGCGCGGTCGGATCGCCCGTCGTGGCCGCGCAGCCCGGCACCGTGGTGTCGGTCACCAGCACCTGCCACCCGACGTCGTCCTGGGGCTGTGGCGGGGGGTTCGGCAACTACGTCACCGTGGCCCACGACGCCGGGTTCGCGACCATCTACGCGCACCTCTCGGCGCCCTCGGTCGAGGTGGGCCAGCAGGTCGCGGCCGGGCAGACCGTGGGTACGGTGGGCAACTCCGGGAACAGCTACGGACCGCATCTGCACCTCGAGGTCCGCCTCGCCGGGGTCCCGGAGAACCCGTGCGGGTACATCCCCTGCTGAGCTGCCCGGCTCGGGCCGGCCCGCCTCGGGCCGCCTCGAAGCCCGGCGCGGTCTCGCTACCTTGGATAGCTATGGCGAAGCGATCCTCCACCACGAGCGGCGACGGCACGAAGCTGATCGTCAGCAACCGCAAGGCGCGGCACGACTACCACCTCGACGACCGCTTCGAGGCGGGCATCGTGCTGCGCGGCACCGAGGTGAAGACGCTGCGCGGGGGCAAGGGGTCGCTCGTCGAAGCCTGGGTCAAGCTCGACGACCACGGTGAGGCCTGGCTCATGCAGGCCCACATCCCGGAGTACGCCTTCGGCAACCGCAACAACCACGATCCGACCCGGCCGCGCAAGCTGCTGCTGCACCGCCGTGAGCTGGACCGGCTCCGCCACGAGGTCGGCGCCAAGGGCGTCACGCTCGTGCCGACCCGGCTGTACCTGCGCGAGGGCAAGGTCAAGCTCGAGTTCGCGATCGGTCGGGGCAAGAACACCGCCGACAAGCGTCAGAGCGCCAAGGAGCGCGACGCGAAGCGGGAGATCGACCGGGCGCTGAAGCAACGCCGGCGCTGAGCCGCACGAGCGCTCAAGCGGTGGTGGATCCATGCCGATAGGGAGGATGCGGAGGATCCTCTCCTCGTCGGCAGCGGACCTCGAGGAACCGACAGGACGAGGTCATCCGGTGGCCATCCGGCCGTCACCCGGCGGCAGGACAGGCCGGGCATCATCCGATACGCTCGAAGGCCGCGTCCGATGAAGGACCGGTTGACAACTGCACAGCGACGATGCGCACCACTTCCTGGGGCTGACATGGTCTCGACCGTGATCGAGCCGCCGCCATGGGAGCGTGCCGAGGGTGCTCGCGCGACCTCGAGAATCCCACGCGAGAACCTATAACTGCCAACTCCGAAGAGTTCGCAATCGCAGCCTAAACACCTGCGACGATCCGCCTCTGACGCCTCGTAGGAGGGTCGGATCGACATCACGAGGCTCCACCCCAAGGATCTGACCACCGGGCCGAGGGGAACACCTGAACGGTGGTATGGGTCTCGGACGCTGTCTGGTTCCGGAGCACCGAGCCCGAGATGATCCGGTACCTACGCACGTAGAGCCCAGCGCGTCGGGATCGCGGGACCCGGGTTCGACTCCCGGCAGCTCCACCGGAGCGACCGTTCACCGACCGCTCCCCAGCTCGTGAGATGGCACGCGCCACCGCTGCCGGCCGACAAGGGCCGAGCGGTGGGGATGGGCGACCACCACGCTCCTGCCAAGGGGAGCGCGGGACGGGTCCCGTCCGGCACCATCCCACGACCCCTTCGCGCATCGTCGCCGTGCAGCATGCGCAGAGCCCGTGACGGACCCACCGTCACGGGCTCGCGGCGTGGAAGGACCCGTCACCGGGCCCCGCTGTTCCCTCGGTCGTTGCCACGTCGCGGTCCCCTACGGAGAGCAGGGGGTCTAGGCTGTCGGTCCGCAAGCGAGATGGCCTCGTGCCACCGGGTCGGCGCCCGCACCGCCGACCGAGAAAGGTGCCCGCCCGATGCTGCGAGCCCCGACCGGCGCACGGCCGCGTCCGCTCCGGCGGTGGTGGGTCGCGGTGCTGGTGTACGTCGCGGTTGGCTTGGTCTGGGTCATCGCGGGGGATGCGATCCTCTTCACGACGCAGGAGGAGCCGCGCTGGTTCTCGCTCGTCAAGGGCATCTTCTACGTGCTGCTGACCGGCGCCGTGGCCGCGGGCGTCCTGGTGCGTTCCCACCGTCGGCTGGACCGCACGCTCGGCGAGTTGTCGGCGCGCGAGGCCGAGCTCGCCCTGCTCGGCGCGCACGCCCAGGACCTGCTCTACCGGATCGAGCTCGTGCCCGTGCTCCGCATCGCGTTCGTCAGCGACTCCGCGGAGCGCATCGTCGGCTACGCGCCACAGGAGCTCTACGAGGACCCGGACCTCGCCCGGCGCCTGGTCCACCCGGAGGACCGGCACCTCCTGCGTGACCTGGCGGCGATGGATGGCACGGTGCGGCTTCGGTGGGTCCACCGCGACGGCCGCGTGGTCTGGTGCGAGCAGCAGAACCGTGTCCAGATCGAGGACGGCCAGGCGGTGAGCCTCGTCGGCGTCGGCCGAGACATCACCGCTGAGGTGCTCCGCAACGGCGTGGCGAGAGCGACCGCGCAGCTCAGCGGTGAGGTGCTCGAGGGCGAGGCCGCCTTCGAGGAGGCCCTCGAGCGTGCGCTTCGGACGCTACGCCAGCTCTTCGAGGCGGCCAGCGTGAGCGTCGAGATCGCTGCCGGCGGGCGCGGCTGCCGCGGCCACGGGCTCGAGGCGGACGGCCCCGGGCCCACCGTCCTTCCCGGGAAGAGCCTCGCGGCGGCGCACGACGCCACGCGGGTTCGGGTGGTCACCGCGGTGGCCTCACCCGAACCGTCCGTGCTGGAGGAGCTGCTCGGCGTGGTCGCCGAGCGCATCGACACGGTCCATGGCGCCGCGGGCCGTGACTGGGAGCTACGGCAGCTTGAGCAGGCCCTCGAGTCGAGCGCCTCCGGCGTGATGCTGACCGACCGGGACGGCCGCGTCGAGTGGGTGAACCGCGCCTTCACCACCATCACCGGCTACGACGCCTCGGAGGTCATCGGACAGCTCGCCGGGCTCGTGTTCGACGGGGTCGACGGCGGGTTCGCGACCGAGCAGGCCGCTGCGATCGCCTCGGGGCGCTCCTTCGCGGGTGGGGTCGTGCACCGGCGCCGCGATGGCACGCGCTACACCGCTTCGGTCGCCCTGGATCCCGTGCTCGATCGCGAGGGCGAGCCCGCCGGTTTCGTCACGATCCTCCGGGACGTCACCGCGGACGAGCAGGAACGTGAGAAGGTCCGGCAGCGGGAGCTCGAGGCGCTCGCGCGGTGGCAGGAGATCGAGCGGGATCGCTCGTTGCTGGTCCAGACCATCTCCCACGAGCTGCGCACCCCGCTGACGGTGGTGCTCGGTGCGGCCGAGACGCTGTCGGCGCGGGAGGTCAACCGTGCTCGGCGAGAGGAGCTGTCGAGAGCGCTCGCTCGTGCCAAGCGTGAGGTCCTCGGCAGGTTGGACGTCCTGCTCGCCGCGACGGACG
>JBKHDS010000142.1:0-6327 GCA_046541215.1 Nitriliruptoraceae bacterium | reverse complement strand
GTCCTCCTCCCCCTCGTCGTCCGGGGTGTCCGCGGTGCTCTCGACCTCGTCGAGGACCTCGGGGTCGGACCCGCCGCCACAGGCGGCGAGCAGGAGCAGTGGCACGAGCAACAGTGCGGTTCGGACGCGCATACCTCGGACCTCCGGGACAGAAGCGGCGAGACCTGCTCGGGACGGGAAGGGAGCGGGCGACGCCCGGGCGAACGGTTGGTCTATTCGGTAAGGCTAACCTGCCTTACGGTAAGGGTAACCTTACCCTAGCGAACGTGGAGCGACAACCCCCGGGGCTTAGCGCCCGCCCCGCGTGGGCGTCGCCACTCAGGCTGGGGCGTCCGCGGCGACGGGCCGCGCGTCCGTGTGCGCGGCGAGCGCGGCGAAGACCTCCCGGTTCCACGCGTAGGCGCGGGAGACCTCATCGATGATGCGCCGCTGCTCGTGCTCGTCCCACGGTGCAGCGTCCAGGATCGCCCGGTAGGTGTCCTTGAACCGCTTGGGGCTCCGGATCCGCTCGAAGCGGTAGAAGGCGGTCCCGCCGCCCAGCCACTGGGTGAGCAGTCGACCTACGTGCAGCCCCCCGGAGAGGTCACCGAGGTAGCGGGTGTAGTGGTGCGCGACGAACCCGGCCGGCCAGACCCGTGCGACCTCGGTGATGCGATCGGCGTAGCCGACCGTCGCCGGGAGCACCTCGTCGTCGAGCCCCTCCCCGCGGTCGGCCCCGGCCCCCACGGGCCGACCCACACCCTGCTGGCCCAGCCACGCGAGGTCGGCCTCCAGCGAGGGCACGCGCACGAGCGCGGGGTCGTGCAGGGCGCCGACGACCGGGTCGTCGCGCAGCGCAGCCGCGCCCGACTCCAGCGCCCGGTAGATCGCGAGGTGCTGGACGGTCAGCAGGCGGTAGGCCGCGACGTCGAGCTCGCCGGCCAGGAGCCGCCCGAGGAACGAGGAGGACTCGGCGTGCTGGTGGTCGGGGGTCGTCGCCCGCCGCAGCCGGTCGGCGAACCCCCGCGGCACCTCGGTCATGCCGGCTGCTGCTCGTCGGCCCCGAGCTCCTCGCGCGCGGCGTGGTAGAGGCGGGTGATCTCCTCCCGTAGGCCGGACCGGTCGGTGACGGGCGCGGCGAAGGCGATCCGGGCAGGCCGGGACTGACCGGCGACCTGGACCGCCACCTCCATGCCGGTGGCGTCGACGTCGGTCACCTCGGCGGCGTCCACCTGGGGCAGTCCCGAGAAGGCACGGGCGATGAGCGCGGTGTCCTCGGCGTGATCGTCGTTCATGTGCTGGACGACCGCCTCCACGACGTACTCCGGGAAGCGGCCATCAGGACCTACGAGCTGCGGTGTCGGTGGCATGTCCGCTCCCGGTGTGCGAGGCCCGCCGCGCCGCGGACCACGGTGGTGAAGGAAGGAATGCCTAACCTAAAGCCTCAGTTGGCCGGGTGCAAGGATCACGAATCCGGCCTCCCTGGTCCGCGTGGCCGCAGCCACGTGGACCAGGTCCGCTCCTCAGGCCGGATGACGCCGCAGCCAGGTCAGGACCTCGCCCCGCCCGTCTCCCCCCGCCCAGGTGTCCGGGTCGGTGGCCACCGCATCGGGCTGCACCCAGAGCGCGATCGTGAACGGCACCGGAGCCTCGCCGCCGAGCTGCTGGCAGGACGTGACCAGACCGCCCTCAGGGCCACCGAGCCACTCGACCGCGACCTCGCCCCGGTCCTCCACCTGCTGGACCGCGAGCGCCTCGCGAGGGAAGGGGTTGGGCGCCACCAGCACGCCGGTGCAGTACGCGTCGTCATCCCACCGCTCCCACACCCCCCACAGGTGGCGCCCAGGGTCGCTGGCCAGCCGCTGCAGGACGCTGCGCGCCACGAGCGACGCCGCTTGGCCCCGGGTCACCGGCCGCTCCGGGGAGAAGGTCCGGCTCGGGCCCTCCGGACGGTCAGCACCGGGCTCACCCGGGGCGTGAGGGACACCCGCGATCAGTCCGAGCCGCGCCAGCACCATGATGGCCTGACGGTGGACGTTGTCCGCCGCGACATCGTCGAAGCGGTCCCAGGTCGGGTCGTAGGGTGGGCGGAGCCCGAGGCCACCTGCCAGCATGCTCGCCAGCTGCGCGCGTGTCACCGTGCGACCGGGCCGGAAGGTCCCATCGGGGTACCCGTCGACCAACCCGGCCCGCGCGGCGGCGGCGATCGCACCCGCGTGGACGCTGCCATCGGTGTCGGTGAAGGGGCGGCCCAGCCCGGTGGTCGACAGCTCGAAGGCGCCCGCCAGCACCGTGGCCGCCTGCCCGCGTGTGAGCCGGTCCCCGGGACCGAAGGTGCCGTCGGCGTACCCCGACATCACGCCGGCGGCGAGGACGCGAGCGATCGCCCCACGGTGCGTCGACCCGCCCGCGTCGGCCGGGACCGGGAAGGCGACCTCGCGCGCGAGCTGTTCCGCGGTCATCCGGTCCGAGACGACCGCCGGACCGATCGGACCGTCCGAGGCGTCCGCCTCCTCGGTGCCCGGTTCGGGCGGGCCGGGCACAGCCGCCGACGGCGGGGCAGGAACCCCGTCCAGGCGTGCGACGACGTGGCTCGCGATGACCCGCCTGGTCGCCGGGTCGTCATAGGCAGCGTGGACCGACCCGGAGATCGCCGCGCCCAACGCGAGCCGGTCCCGGGGGTCGCCGAGCTGGCAGACGAGGTCGGCGCGTTCACACCAGGTCACGGTGTCGCGAGCGATCCACCCCGGCACCTCGCGCACACCGAGCAGCCCGACGCGGGCGGGGTCGAAGCTGCCGAAGGCGGTCAACGGTGGCTGGTAGGTGAACACCGGGGAGGCCAGCAGGACGACCGCGTCGATCGATGCGGCCGGGTCAGCTCCGACCCCCGCGTCGGGGTCCTCCAGCCACCGCTGGACCACCTGCGCACCCTGGGAGTAGCCGGCCAGCACGATCCCGGTCCCGGGGCAGGCAGCCGCGATGTCCGCGACCGCAGCGGCCATCGCCTCGATCCCGCGTGCCACGCTGTCGCGGTACCCGGCGGTAGGCAACACCGGCGCGGCGGGGTAGGCCAGCGGCACGGCCCGGATGTCCCGCCCCTCCCCTACCCGTGCGATGGCTCGGAACAGCCCGTCGACCTGCGGGCCCATCCCGAGCTCGCTCACCGGCTCGCGCTGGCCCGAGCCGGCTGCGCCGACCACGACCGCGTCCGGGCACGCCTCACCGACGTCCCAGGCGGCGGATGGCTGTGCCGCTGCGGGCCTGGCTGCGCCGACCGCCAGGACCGCCGCCATGGCCACCGATGCGAGCCGCAGGATGCCCGACCCGGACGATCGCGACCGACGCACCACCACCTGCCTCACCGGGTCCACCTGCGACGGGGTCCTCACCGTAGCCGGCCCGACCCCTCTGGTTCTTCCCTTGGGACGTAGCGCCACGGGACGGGGCCGTGCTTGGGTCGAGGTGCAGCACCGGTGCCGCGCACGCGACGAACGCGCCAGACGAGGATGACCATGGACCTGCCCACGATCCCGGATCCCGCCGCCGTCCCGACCGGGGACATGCCCGGGGACAAGGTCAAGATCACCGACCAGCACGTGGCGAAGGCACGCACGATCTTCCCGCGGATGTGGGAGCTGCTCGAGCCGAGGTTGCGCGAGCACCCGGCGGGGCGCGCCGTCGTCGCCGTCCACGGCGGCTCGGGGGTGGGCAAGTCCGAGATCGGCGCCCTGCTCGCCTACTACCTCGAGCACCACGGCGTGGGCGCCTACGTGCTGTCCGGGGACAACTACCCCCGGCGCATCCCCCGGATGAACGACGCCGAGCGCCTGCGCATCTTCCGGACCGGCGGGCTACGCGGCCTTCTCGACCGAGGGGAGTACGACGAGGAGGTCCGAGCGGTCCTCAGCGAGCTGCAGGCGGCGGACCTCGACGCCGACCGCGAGCAGGCGGTCACCCACCCCTGGCTCGCGACCTACCAGCAGGCTGGGCGTCGGGCGCTGGCCGGCTACCTCGGCACCCCGGCCGAGACCGACTTCGAGGAGCTGAGCCGGATCCTCGAGGCCTTCCACGACGGCGCGGAGGAGCTTCAGCTCAAGCGCATGGGGCGGGAGGAGGGCGAGCGCTGGTACGAGCGCGTGGACGTCTCGCACACGAAGGTGATCGTGCTCGAGTGGACCCACGGCAACAACGCCCACCTCACCGGCGTGGACCTGCCCATCCTCCTGAACTCGACACCGGAGGAGACCCTGGCGCACCGCCGGGCGCGCGCCCGCGACGGGGCGCTGGACAGCCCCTTCACGAGGTTGGTGCTCGAGCTCGAGCAGGAGCTGCTGCACCGCCGGGCCGGCCGTGCGCGCATCATCGTGTCGAAGGCGGGCGAGCTCATCGACTACGACACCTACCTCACGCAGATGGGGCGTGACCTGCCCGGGGCCGGGCCGATGCTGAACGTCTACCCCGACAGCATCGGCGGGACGCTGGCCGACGTCGTGACGGTCCTGCAACGGCCCAAGCTGCGTGGCACCTTCACCTCCGCGTACCTGCTGCCGAGCCTCTTCAACACCGACCTCGACCGCGGGTTCTCCGTCATCGACTACGGCCTCAGCGACCGGCTCGCGACCGAGGCCGACCTCACCGCGCTCGCGGACGAGGGCATCGACCTCAAGCTCGACTTCGTGCTCAACCACGCCTCGGTGCTCTCCCCACAGTTCCAGGACCTGCTCGCCAAGGGACCGCGCTCGGCCTACGCGGACTTCTTCCTCGACTGGAACGCCTTCTGGGCTGGGCGTGGCGAGATGACCGCCGACGGCTACCTCCAGCCCGACGCGGAGCTGCTCGCCGACATGTTCTTCCGCAAGCCCGGCCTGCCGATCCTGATGGTCCGGATGCCGGACGGCACCGAGAAGCCGTACTGGAACACCTTCTACCAGCAGGTCCGCTACCCGACGGTGGACCCGCAGGACCTCATGGAGGCCACCGGGCTGCAGTACGGCTCCGCGGAGGTCCTGGCCGACCGGCTCACCACGGCGATCGCGGCCGGGTCCCGACCCGGCGACGCCGACCTGCACGGCTTCGAGGAGCACCGCGACACGGTCGTCGAGCTGCTCGAGTCACGCCGCCGCTACCTCGGCCAGATGGACCTCAACGTCCGCTCCCCGCTGGTGTGGGAGTTCTACGAGCGCACCCTCGACCAGCTGGCGGCCTACGGGGCCGAGATCGTCCGCCTGGACGCCTTCGCCTACGCGCACAAGGAACCAGGCGCCCGCAACTTCCTCAACGAGCCCGGCACCTGGGAGGTCCTCGACCGCGTCCAGGAGCTCGCCGATCGTCGCGGGCTCAAGCTCCTGCCGGAGATCCACACCAGCTACGCCGAGCGGACCCATGAGGCCATCGCCAGCCGCGGGTTCCTGACCTACGACTTCTTCCTCCCGGGGCTGCTGATCCACGCCTTCGAGCGCGCGGACACCACGACGCTCCGACGCTGGATCCACGACCTGCTCGAGAAGCGGATCCGCACCGTCAACATGCTCGGCTGCCATGACGGCATCCCCCTGCTCGACCTGCGCGGCCTGCTGCCGGACGAGGAGATCGACCACCTCATCGAGGTCGTGAAGGGCCGGGGTGGGTACGTCAAGGACCTGCACGGGCGGAAGCAGATGTACTACCAGGTCAACGCGACCTACCACTCCGCGCTCGGCGAGGACGAGCACCGCCTCCTGCTCGCCCGCGCGATCCAGCTGTTCATGCCCGGCAAGCCCCAGGTCTGGTACCTCGACCTGTTCGCCGGGACGAACGACCATGAGGCGGTGGAGCGCGCCGGCTCGGGCGGCCACAAGGAGATCAACCGCACCAACCTCACCCTCGCCGAGGTGGAGGATCGCCTGACCTGGCCGGTCGTGCAGCAGCAGCTCGACCTGCTCCGCTTCCGCGCCACCTGTCCCGCTTTCGGGTTCGACGCGACCTGCGAGGTCGGCGACACGCCACCGCAGCAGCTGGCACTGACCTGGCGCAACCATGGCCACGAGGCCCATCTGGAGGCGGACCTGGCGACCACCTCCTTCACCATCACCGCCACCGACGCCTCCGGTGCCCAGACCGCGAGCTTCGACGCCTCGGCCCTCGCGGGCGGGACGGGCTGAGGCTCGCACCGGCCCGGCGCGTGGGTGGTGACCGCGGCAGCGGCGCCGACGCCTGCCCTGCGGCCGGCGGCACCCGGTGCGCACTGCCGTGGGCAGTGGTGACGCCTGGGTTGTGCAACCGTGAGGCTCACGCCTGCTGCCGCCCATCGCGGGGACCGACCGACGTAGCCTTCGTCGATGGCTGGGGAGGCCGGGAACCTCCTCCCCC
>JBKHDS010000141.1:0-6329 GCA_046541215.1 Nitriliruptoraceae bacterium | reverse complement strand
GAGGGTGACCAGCCCACCGCCGTCGAGGATGACCTCCGGTGCCGCGTCGTTGACGACCTTGGCGGGTTCGTCCATGACGATCCGCACCGGATCGGGCCCGCAGTCGAACGTGATCACCCCGCCACGTGCGACGGCCGCGACCACGGCAGCGGAGGTACAGCTCGTCGGTGTTCCGTCCCCGATCACCTGGTCGGGCGCTGAGGTGTCACGCAGCCGACCCTCAGGCGGGATGGACACACCGTCGTCGGGGTTGCCGTGCAACGCCGGTGTCGGACGTGGTGGGGGCACCACCTGCGTCAGCCCCAGGGCACGGCCGAGGAACGTCGCCATCTGGCCGCGGGTCACGACCTCGGCGGGGCAGAACCGGGTACCCGCCGGATCACAGCCTGCCGTGATGCCTGCGCCCGCGAGCGCGGAGATCTCCGCCCCCAGCGGTGCGCTGTCGTCGACGTCGGTGAACCCCATCTGGGCGTCAGGATCGAAGGCGAACCCCCGGACCAGGAAGGCTGCCATCTGCGCGCGCGTGACCGGCTGGCCGGGGCAGAAGCGCCTCCCGTCGGCATCGCAGCCCCGCGTGATGCCGGCCGTCGCCAGGCGGTCGATGTCCGTGACGCCGCTCGCGTCGGTGGGGATGTCGTCGAAGCGCACGCCGCTGGTGG
Organism: Nitriliruptoraceae bacterium; assembly: GCA_046541215.1. GTDB lineage: Bacteria > Actinomycetota > Nitriliruptoria > Nitriliruptorales > Nitriliruptoraceae > T1Sed10-7. Next base: position 5,670 of record JBKHDS010000141.1, on the reverse strand, counting down.
CCCGCAGGTCGAGGGCCCGGGCCAGGAACGCCGCCATCTGCGTCCGGGACACCGGCTCACCGGGGCAGAAGCGCGTGCCACCGGCGTCGCAGCCGCGGGTGATGCTGAGCGCCGCGATCGCCTCGATGTAGCCCTCGTGCCCGGAGCCGTCGTCATCGGTGAAGGTCCCGCCTGGCGGGAGCGCCGCGGCGAGGTGGGGAGCGTCCGGTGACGGTGATGCCGCGGCGCCTGGCACACCGGTGGTCGCGCTCAGCAGGAGCGCCGCGGCCAGAGCCACCGCTCCTGGCGCCCGCACCTGCGCCTGCTGCACCGGTCCGCTCTCGTCGTCGCTGCCGGGTGATCGTGCTCGGTATCGGCCCACGCCCGCGGCTCCTGAAGGCCCGGCGGTGGGAACGGCAGCGGCTGGATCACCCTGCGCCCTGCGGCCGTGCCACGGCCGCCGCGATCTGGTGCAGCATCGACTGCTCGGCGGTCCCCATCCCCCAGAAGGCGTGCTGGGAGGCCTGCCCGACCTGCTCGTACAGCTCGGCGAGGTGCCACGGCATCGGGTCCCACACGCCGATGGCTCTGAGGTAGCTGCGCCCGTCCTGGGTGTAGACCACGAGTTGGCTCTTCGCGCGGCCCATGAAGTGGCCCTCGTGGCTGACCAGGGCGACGATCGCGTGCACCTCGGCGTCCTCGGGGATCGGTGAGGGCTCGTTGTGCGCGGCGAAGCCGAGCCGCAGCTCCGCCAGCCAGGCGTCGAGGGACTCCTGGTCGGCGGTGGTCGCGAGCCTCGCGGCGGTGACGTAGGCGCGGATGAGCACGGGGGTGCGGGGGCTCGGGAACCCGAGGACCTCGATCTCGAAGGTCTGCCCGAGCAAGCCTCCGCGACGCAGCGGCGTGAACCGTCCGAGGTTGCTGCCGTACTCCGGCCACCGATCGACGCGTTCCAGGGCGGCGACGGTCGCCGCGGCGTCGGGGACCTCGACGGGCCGGTAGGTCGACCAGACCTGCTCCTCCACGGGTGCTTCGGGCGGGGCGAGCGGGCCGAGCTGCGCCAGCCGCAACCGGACCTCGGGGTCGTAGGCGTCCTTGTCCTCCTGGCTCCTGAAGACGACGCCCCACCCGCGACGGCCCGGGTCAACGGCTGCCTCGTCGAACCAGCCGCCGAACAGCCGATCGCCGCCGGCGAGCAGGGCCGCGCCGTCCAGCGTCCCCGTCCCGCCGCCGGCGCGCTGCAGCCGCGCGGTCCCGAAGGCTCGGTGGAAGCGCGCGACGTCGCGGGCACCGAGGCGCCGGTAGCCCTGCTCGTGCCAGTAGGTCGTCACGATCGCGAAGGCGAGCCGGAGGTCCTCCAGCCGCCGTTGGTCCTGCGGACGGGCGAAGTAGGCCGCGTTCAGGAGGTCGGTGATCCACAGCGCGGCGGAGGGAGCCGCGATGGTCGTCCCCACGAGCCGGGCTGTCGCGAGCGGCTGGGTGCCGCGCAACCGCTCGGCGAGCCGCTCGGCGGTCAGTGCGGCGCCAGCGCCGGCGGCAGCGGCGAGGAGGTGGGTGGGGGGCATGAGGGTCCTCTCGGTCGTCTCGTGTGCGGTCTGCGGCGGCTGGCATGCCGCGTGTGGGGGTGCGGTGGCGCCCCCCGGGGCGGATGCTCCTGCGATCCGTCGGCCGTCCGTGCGGGCCGGCGGTCACGTCCGGGGTTCGTGGCTCAGGTGCTCGAGGGCTGGGCTCCCCGTCGGTTCGCGGGCGAGGGTGCCGCCAGCGATCTCCAGCGCCACACCGCCAGAGCCAGGATCACCCACCCCCAGAGGAGGTAGAGGACCTGCAGCCAGTGCGGAGGCCAGCCCAGCAGGCTGATCTGGACCATGATCCAGCCGATCAGCGCGATCCCGACGGCGAGGTGTCCCAGCTCGGCCCAGGAGCGTCGTCGCAGCGCGGCGATCACGACGGCGGTCGGCAGGGCCCCGTTGACCAGCAGCAGGGCCCAGCCACCGAACGCCGTGGAGCCGAAGGGCAGATCATCGGCCACCTCACCCAGGTCGACGCCGCCGGTGATCAACCCGACGGCGCCCGCGAAGGCGCCGATGGCCAGGAGCGCCTCGAGCCAGAGCAGCGAGCGTCGGGTCCACCGGGCGGCTCGCCGCTGCCCGAGGGGAGGGAGAGCGGAGGTCGGGGGCATGCTCCGAGGATGCCCCCGCCGGCCCACGCTGACCCGGGCCACAGGTCCTCGGCTCGACGGGTGCGGCGGTGCGGCGGGTGGACCGTGGCTCGCGTGGTGGCGTCACTGGATCGCGTGGGCACCACCGTCGACGGAGAGGATCTCGCCGGTGATCGCCCGCGCCAGATCGGAGAACAGGAAACACACCGCATCGGCGACCGGCGCGGGGTCGTCCGGGTCCCACTCCAGCGGCGCCCGACGCTCCCAGGCCTCCAGCAGCACGTCGAAGTCGGGGATGGCGCCCGCCGCACGGGTCCGCAGCGGTCCAGCGGCGACGAGGTTCGCCCGCACCCCAGCCGGACCCAGATCGCGGGCGAGGTACTGGTTCAGCGACCTGAGGGCGGCCTTGCAGGGGCCCATCCAGTTGTACACCGGCCAGGCTCGGCTGCTGTCGAAGTCCAGGCCGACGAGGCTCGCGCCGGTGGAGGGAGCCAGGTCCGCGACCACACGACCGAGCGCCGCGTAGCTGTGGGTGCTCGTGCGCAGGGCCAGCTCCACCGCTGAGGATGGCACGTCGAGGATGCCCTGGAGCGCCACGCTGGGGGCGAAGGCGATCGCGTGGAGCGCGCCATCGAGGTGACCCCAGAGCGATCGAAGCTGCTCGTCGAGGGCGGTGAGGTCCTCCGGGAGGGTCGCGTCCACCGGCGTCACGAGGGCTGGCGTGCTCGGGAGCTGCGCGACGACCTCCTCGATGCCCTCGAGGTCGCGAGGGAACACCGCGAGGGCGACCTGAGCGCCGTGGAGCTGGGCTCGTTCGGCCACGGCGAAGGCGATGCTGTCGGTCCGCGCGACGCCGGTGATCAGCAGTCGCTTGTCCTTGAGCAGCCCGGTGGCCACGTCTGCGTGCTCCCTGCGCATGACCGACGCCTCCCTCCCGCGGTAGGGCAGCCCGCGGTCGCGTGGGAGCCTACAGACCCGCATGCGCCGCACGGCGCTCGGGCCCCGTGGGGCTGCGCCTCGGGCAACGGGAGGTAGCGACGCAGCGCCTGACGGCGGCGCTCGCGGTGGTCGTGTGGCCGTGGCAGTCTGCGGGGCGGCGAGCGAGCCAACGGGAGCGTGATGACCGAGCCGATCTTCCACCTCGTCCCCGCGGGTGCGTGGGAGCGGGCCGCGGAGCCGTACGCGCCGGCCTCGCTCGAGGAGGAGGGCTTCATCCACTTCTCCTCCGGCGCGCAGGTGCCGCGGACCGCCGCAACGCGGTTCGCTGGCCGCTCCGATCTGCTGCTCGTCGAGGTCGATCCGTCCCGCCTCGAGGACCCGGTCAGGTGGGAGGACGGCGACGGGACAGGGGAGCGGTTCCCGCACCTGTACGGACCGTTGCCAGAACGCGCCGTGGTCGACGTGCGGCCCTACGTCGCCGACCAGGCCGGGCGGTTCCCCGATCCCCGAGCGCGATGAGGGAGGGCAGCGGCCCCGCGCGGCGTCAGCCGGCACCCGCGCCGGGCGCGTCGAGGAGCGTGCGGTCGAGCCCGAGCGTGCCGGCGCCCCCGTGCAGCAGCAGCGGGTCGAGCGACGCGACCTGGGGCGCCCCACGCACCCGGAAGCTGCCACCGGCGCCGAGGACGGTGACCTGCCGTCCGTCGCGCAGCAGGGTGAGCCCGTCGGCGTGCTCCACCTCGGTGCTCTCGAGCAGCGGGAGGTCCCATGTGGCCACCGTGCCGGAGCGGCGGTCCATCACCCAGGCCCAGCGTGGATCGGGTCCGGCCAACAGCAGCCCGTCGGCCCGGCTCATCGCGTGCACCGGTGCGGGGTCCAGACCGGGCGGCAGGGGCACCGAGGTGGCTGCGGTCACCGTCGGCAGCGGCATGCCGCCGCTCGCTCGCCGTCCGGTGCGGATGGTCGGACGTGGCTCGGCGGCATCGGGTGCCGGCAGGGTGGCCACGGTGACGTACCGCCCGGTGGTGTCGACGATCGTCCGCTCCGGTGCCGCGACCGCAACCTCACCCATCGGGTCACCCTCACGGTCGTGGAGCTCCACCCGGTCGGGGGAGGTGATGACCAGCACCCCGCCGCGCACCCCGGCCGCGATCGCACCGTCCCGTCGGAGGGTGAGCAGGTCCCCGCCGTCGCGGGTGTCGACCACCGTCACCTCACCGCTGGGCGGGTCGAGCAGGGTGGCGCCGTCCACCTGCCGGCCCTCGAGAGGGCGGCGCCAGCGCACGGCACCGTCGGTCGCGTCGAGGCGGACGAGGTCGTCGTCCACGATCGCCAGCAGCGGCGCGGTGGCCGTCCGGGCCGGGGCCGCCTGACGGAGGGGGCGCTCCACCTCGACGTCGAAGCGCACCTGCCCGGCGTCGTCCAGGCCGATCAGTCGCGCCGCCGGCTCGTCGTGGTCACCGGCGGGGCCGCTCGCGACCAGCTGCCCATCATGCCGCCGGATGCCGGTGATCTGGGTCGGCCCGAGGTCCACCTCGGCGAGGATCGCGCCGGTCGAGGCGGCGTGGATCCGCAGCAGATGCCCGTAGGCGATCACCAGGACGCGGTCGTCGAGGTAGGAGGCGGTCAGCGCCGCGGCGGGCGAGATGCCACGGGGATCGTTGTGGCCCCGGGCCCACCGCCACTCACCGGTGTCGACCTCGACCGCGATCAGCAGCGAGAGTCCGAGCTGGATCGCCAGCCGGTCGTTGACGAGCAGCGGACGGTGGTCCAGCACCGTGGAACGCCACAGGGCGCACCCCTCGGTGTCGCAGGTCGGTGCCGACGGCGGGAAGGAGCTCCCGGCAGGCACGACGGCGGCCGCGCCCGGCTCGGTCCCGGGACTCCAGAGCCCGCGGGTCGAGGCATCACCGGCCGGAGCCGGCAGCTCCACGCCGCTTCCCCCCGGATCGGGGCTGACCCCCGGCGCCCTGTCCGAGGTGCCCTCCTCCGCGTCGGTGACCCCGCGGGACCCCCCGGCGTCCCCGGCCCGGAACGGGCGGTCGCCACCCGCGAGGGAGAGGCCGGCGACGAGCACCGCTGCGATGCCGAGGACGGCACCGATCCTGAGCCGGCTCGGGCGGCGACGGCCGGCGACCGGTGTCGGGGGGTCGGCGGGCGGCGGCGACGGTCGGGTCGGTGGCTGCCCCGATGGCTGCCCCGGTGACAGGGCGGTGCCGCACGCCGCGCACCACCGGGCCCGAGCGTCGGGCCAGGACCGCCCGCAGCCCGGGCACCGTCGTGCGGTCACGGTGGCTCCTGCTCGGCTCGATCGTGCGAGGGACAGGGTGCCGGATGCTGCGGGTCTGTCCAGTCCTTGCGTCGGTCGTGTCCTCCGGACGGGAGCTGCGGTGCGAGGCCGTCTAGCGTCGGCCCTCCTCCACCCGATCGGTCCGCGTCATGAACGTGCTCGTGCTCGGTGCCGGTGTGCAGGGCCAGGTCGTCGCTCGCGCGCTGGAGCGCCGGGGTGCGATCGTCCGGCTCGCCGATCTCATGCCGCGTTCACGACCTGCTGGACGAGTACCTGCGTCCCGCTCGGGTGCGTCGTGAAGGGCGCG
>JBKHDS010000140.1:0-6373 GCA_046541215.1 Nitriliruptoraceae bacterium | reverse complement strand
GCGTCGCGCCCTGGCTCGCATCCAGGTCGAGGATGAAGTCGTAGCCGTCCACCAGCAGGTGGTTGCTCAGACGCTCGAGGAGATCGGGTGGGGTGGTGGTCGACATGGTCATCCTCTCCCCCGGCGTCGGGCAGCGATGGCCGGATCGCGGCCAGGCGCGCTCCGCCGGGTGTCACGGTCGCCGAGGTGGCGCGGGGTCAGGGGTCACCGGACGCGGGCCACGGCTGGCCAGGTGCGGTCCGGATCGGCTGATAGGTCGGGCCGAACGTAGGCGCCGCCACCGACGGGTTGCAGGTGCCGAAGGCCCCACGACCGATAGGCGCACGGTCCCAGCGGTAGCCTCCCCGCGACCTCGACGTCTGGAGCCCTCGTGCGCATCGCCGTGACCGGGTCCATCGCCACCGACTACCTCATGACCTTCCCCGGGCGCTTCTCCGAGCAGCTCGTCGCGGACCAGCTCGACCGCGTCAGCCTGTCCTTCCTGGTCGACGAGCTCGAGGTCCGCCGCGGCGGGGTCGCGGCGAACATCTCCTTCGGGCTCGCGCAGCTGGGGCTGACCCCCGTGCTGGTGGGGGCGGTCGGAGGAGACTTCGACGGCGACTACCGCTCCTGGCTGTCCCGCCACGGTGTGGACACCTCCGGCGTGCACGTCTCGGAACTGAGGCACACCGCCCGGTTCCTGTGCACCACCGACCTCGACCAGAACCAGATGGCGTCGTTCTACACCGGTGCGATGGAGGAAGCGCGCTTCATCGAGCTCGCGCCGCTGGCCGAGGGGCACGGCGCGCTCGACCTGGTCGTGGTCTCCCCCAACGACCCGGAGGCGATGGTCCGGCACACCATCGAGTGCCGCCAGCTGGGCCTGCCCTTCATGGCGGATCCGGGCCAGCAGCTCGCCCGCATGGACGGGTCGCAGGTCCGCAAGCTCGTCGACGGCGCCCGCTACCTCATCACCAACGACTACGAGAAGGCGCTGCTGGAGACCAAGACCGGCTGGTCCGACGCCGAGGTGCTGGAACGGGTCGAGGCTCGGATCACCACCCTCGGGCCGAAGGGGTGCGTCGTCGAGCGCCAGGACGGCTCGCGGATCGAGGTGCCGGCGGCCCCCGAGCAGCGACGCGAGGACCCGACCGGGGTCGGGGACGCCTTCCGCGCGGGGTTCCTGGCGGGACTCGCCTGGAACCTCGGCGACGAGCGGTCCGCCCAGATGGGCTCGATGGTGGCGACCTACGTGCTCGAACACATCGGCACCCAGGAGTACCACCTGGACGCGGAGGACTTCCTGGCGCGGCTCGGGACGGTGTACGGCGACGAGGCGGCCGCACAGGTCAGCCCGCACCTGCTGGGCTGAGGTGCCCGCCGGGCACCCTGCCAGGTCGGCCCGGGGCGCTGATCAGTCGGCCAACTGCTCGACGATGTGGTCCACGCAGGCGCGGTAGGCCTCGAGGTCGGCGGCGTCGACCGCGGGGAACATCCCGATCCGCAGCTGGTTGCGGCCGAGCTTGCGGTACGGCTCGGTGTCGAGCACCCCGTTGGCACGCAGCACCGCGGTGACCTGCTCGCTCGGGATCCGCTCGTCGAGGTCGATGGTGGCCACGACCAACGAGCGCGCGTCGGGATCGGCGACGAACGGGGTGGCCCACGGGCGCGACCCGGCCCAGCCGTACATCGCTGCCGCCTTCTCCCGCTGCGCGGCGACCACGCCGTCCAGATCGCCGAAGGTGGCGAGCATCCACTCCACCTGCTCCGCGGCGAGGAAGACCGTGGACACCGACGGCGTGTTGTAGGTCTGCTGCTTGCGGCTGTTGTCGAGGGCGGTGGCCAGATCGAGGAAGGTCGGGATGTAGCGGCCGGAGCCGGCGATCGCGCCGATGCGCTCGATCGCTGCCGGCGAGAGCAGCGCGACGGTCAGGCCCCCCTCCGCCGCGAACCCCTTCTGGAGCGAGAAGTAGTACGCGTCCGTGCTCGTCAGGTCGACCGGCAGCCCGCCGGCGCCGGAGGTGGCGTCCACGAGGACCAGCGCGTCGTCCACCCGGACGGGATCCTGCATCACCCCCGTCGAGGTCTCGTTGTGGGTGAACGCCTGGACGTCGCACCCGGCCGCGGGGCTCGCCGCCGGTCGCGTCCCCGGCTCGCCGTTCACGACGTCGGCGGCCTCGAGCCAGGGTGCGGCATCGGTGGCCTTGGCGAACTTGCCGGAGAACTCGCCGAAGACGTAGTGGCGGGCCCGCTGCTCGACCAGCCCGAAGGCCGCCGACTCCCAGAAGGCCGTCGCCCCGCCCAGGGTCAGGAGCACCTCGTAGCCGTCCGGCAGCCCGAACAGCGCGGCGATCCCCTCCTGGAGCCGCTGGACCTGGCCCTTGACGCGCGCCTTGCGGTGTGAGGTCCCGAGCAGCGTGTCAGCCTCGGCAGCGAGGCGCTGGACGGCCTCGGGACGGACCTTGCTTGGCCCGCACCCGAACCGCCCGTCCGCAGGCAGCAGGTCGGCAGGGAGCGTGAGGTCTTCAACCATGGCGGTACCTCGCGGTCGTGGGTGCGGTGGTCGGGACGCGCTGGGCGCAGGCTGCGTTCCGTCAACACGGCATCATGGTCCGCTACGCGCCCGGTGACGTGGGTCGGGGGTCGTCGATCGCCGGGTCCACCGCCACCCGTGGGTGGGGCCGGTCGGCCTGCACGGGCCCCGGGGCACGCGGCTATGGTCCCGACGGCGGCTCGCCGGCCCCGCCAGCCCTGGTCGACCACGACCCTGCGCGCGGATCCAGCTGCGGCCCGCCGCTGCCCCCGCCCGAGCACCCGAGAAGCGAGCACAGCGTGAGCGTTGCCCGTCGGATCAGCCAGATGGAAGCCTCCCCGACCCTGGCGGTGGACGCCAGGGCCAAGGCGCTCAAGGCCGCCGGGGAGCCGGTGATCGGGTTCGGCGCGGGCGAGCCCGACTTCCCGACGCCCGACAACATCGTGGAGGCGGCTCGGACCGCGGCGGTCTCGCCCGCCTCCCACCGCTACAGCCCGGCCGCGGGCCAGGTCGCACTGCGGGAGATCGTCGCAGCCCGGACCAGCGAGTCCTCCGGACAGGACTACGCAGCCGGGCAGGTGGTCATCACCAACGGTGGCAAGCACGCGCTCTACAACATCTTCATGGCGCTGCTCGATCCCGGCGACGAGGTCATCGTTCCGGCGCCGTACTGGGTCAGCTACCCGGAGCAGATCAAGCTCGCGGGCGGCGTTCCGGTCGTGGTGTCCACGACGACGACGAGCGGCTTCCAGGCCAGCGTCGAGCAGCTCGAGGCCGCGCGTACCGAGCGCACGAAGGCCCTGGTGTTCGTCTCCCCGTCCAACCCCACCGGTGCGGTCTACCCGCCCGAGGCCACCGCGGCGGTCGGGGCGTGGGCCGCGGAGCACGGCATCTGGGTCATCACCGATGAGATCTACGAGCGGCTGGTCTACGGCGACGCGCGCTTCACGTCCCTGCCCCAGGTCGCGCCCGAGGCCGCCGCTCGCACGATCATCACCAGCGGCGTCGCCAAGACCTACGCGATGACCGGCTGGCGGGTCGGCTGGGCGGTCGCGCCGACCGAGATCGCCGCGGGCATGGCCAAGCTCCAGAGCCAGGTCACCTCCAACGTCTGCAACGTCGCACAAGCGGCTGCGCTGGAGGCGCTGACCGGCCCGCAGGACGCGGCCGAGGAGATGCGGCAGGCCTTCGACCGGCGCCGCCGGATCGCGGTTGAGGCCCTGTCGGCCATCCCGGGGGTCGAGGTGTACGAGCCGGAGGGGGCCTTCTACGTGTTCCCGTCCTTCGAGGGGGTGCTCGGCCGGGAGTTCGCGGGTCGGACCGTGTCCACCACGCTCGAGCTCGCCGAGGTGCTGCTCGATCAGGCCAAGGTCGCGCTCGTGCCGGGTGAGGCCTTCGGCGCGCCGGGCTACGCGCGGCTGTCGTACGCGCTCGGCGACGACGACCTGCGCGAAGGCATCGACCGGATCGCCCGGCTGCTCGCCTGACACTCGGAGGCCTGCCCCACGGGGCGACCACCCTCCGCGCTCCCCGTATCCCGCCCGCTGGGTCCAGCTGCGGCTGCCGGCCGGCACCTCCCGGCTTGTCGGTCGCGCTGACCGCCTCGTGCACGGAACCTCCCTCTCGGGTGGTTCTGTGCAGGGATCCGGCCAGGGGATCGGGTCGTCCTGCACGGAACGTCTCTCTGGGGAGGTTCCGTGCACGAGAGGACCGGTGGTTGCGGCGCGCGGCCGCACGCACGGGGTGCGGGGTTGGCGGCTCCTTCGCCGCCGGCTACTCCGTCGCCGGCTACTCCTTCGTGTAGGGCTTGCCGTCGGCGGCCGGGACGCGCAGCCGCCCGATCAAGCCTGCCACCACGACGATGGTGACGACGTAGGGCGCGGTGAGCAGCAGGTTGGAGTCCACCGGCACGCGCAGCAACTGCAACGAGGTAGCGAGTTGGTCGGAGAAGCCGAAGATCAGCGCGGCACCCAGCGCCCCGATGGGGTTGTACCGCCCGACCAGCATCGCCGCGAGCGCGATGAAGCCACGGCCACCGGTCATCTCCCGAGAGAACTGTCCGACGGCGTCCAGGGTCCACCACGCCCCACCGATGCCGGCCAGGACCCCGCCGAGCAGGACCGCCTTGTAGCGCGTGGCGAGCACGTTGATGCCCACGGTGTCAGCGGCCTTGGGGTGCTCGCCGACCGAGCGCAGCCTGAGCCCCCAGCGCGTCTGGAACAGCGCGTACTGCAGGATGAGGACCGCGGCGATCATGCCGAACACCAGCAGGGACTGCCGGAACAGCACGGGGCCGAGCAGCGGGATCTCGCTCAGCAGCGGGACCGCGATGGTCGGGAACCGGGTCGGGGCGTTGAGTTGCGGGTTGCCGGACAGCACCTGGGTGTTGAGGAAGGAGGTCACCCCGGTCGCGAAGACGATCAGCACGACGCCGACGACGATCTGGTCGGCCTGGAACCTGATCGACAGCCCGGCGAGCATGAAGGCCACGAGCACCCCCGCACTGATCCCGCCGAGGAGGCCGATCCAGGGGTTGCTCGCGATCGATGACACCACCGCGGCCGTGAACGCCCCGGCCAGGAACTGGCCCTCGATGGCGATGTTGATCACCCCGGCGCGCTCACACAGCACGCCTGCCAACGCCCCGAGCGCGATCGGGGTCGCCTGGGAGAGCGACCCCCGCAACAGTCCCACCAGCGAGAGCTGGCCACCCGCCGCAGCCCAGGTCAGGAACCCGGTCACGAACAGCAACGCGACCACCCCGACGACCGGGACGGCCCGGGAGCCGAACCCGGTGGTGAACTGCCGGGCCGCGATCGCCGCGACCAGGGCGGAGAGGACGAGGACCGTCGCGGTGACGGGCAGCACGAGGTCGGGGAGCTCGAACAGCTGCCCCCGGGCGTCGTTGAGCACGAAGGTGGCGCTGTCGCCGCGGTCGCTGAAGGCGAACACCCCGAGCATCAGCGCGAGCACGAGCATGGAGAAGATGCCGAACCGGCGCTCGCGCCGACGCTGGGCTTGAGGGGCCAAGGTCGTGCTGCTCATGCGCCCCACCCCTTCGCGACCTGCCCGGTCGCAAGATCGTCAGCCTTGATGCGGAAGATCGCCCGGACCAGGCCCGGCGCGGCGATGAACACGATGATCAGCGCCTGGATCACCAGCGCGAGCTCGAGCGAGGTCCCCGTCTGGGCCTGCATGTTGCGGCCACCGACCTTCAGGGCCCCGATGAGGATCCCGGCGGCGACCGTGCCGCCGATCCTGCCCCGGCCGAGTAGCGCGACGGTGATGCCATCGAAGCCGATCCCGGCGGAGAAGCCGATGGTGAGCCGGTACTGCAGCCCGAGGATGGCTGCCGCTCCGGCAGCGCCCGCCAGCGCCCCGCCGGTGGTCATCGCCATCACCAGTGTCCGACCGGGGTCCATCCCTGCGGCGGTCGCCGCCGACGGGTTCAGCCCGACCGCGTTCAACTCGAACCCCCGCGTCGAGCGCTCCACGAGCCAGAAGATCAGTACCGCCAGCGCCAGCGCCATCAGCAGGGAGGTGTTGACCCGGAGCGAGGGGTCCCAGGGCAGCAGCCGCGGGAACCGTGCCGACTCCTCCACCGACCTGGAGATCGGGTCGGCCCGGTCGGGCCGTCGGAACAGCGTGGTGGAGATCAGGTAGGCGCTGACGAACACCGCGATGTTGTTCAGCATGATCGTCGAGATGACCTCGTGCGCCCCGGTGCGGGCCTTGAGGATCCCCGGGACCCAGCCGTACAACCCGCCGACCAGCACCCCGGCCGCGACGGCCAGCGGCAGGTGGACGAGCAGCGGCAGGCCGGTCAGCCCGAACCCGACCAGCCCGGACGCCAAGCCGCCC
>JBKHDS010000139.1:0-6389 GCA_046541215.1 Nitriliruptoraceae bacterium | reverse complement strand
ACCGGGGCCGTCGAGGATCTGACCGCGCTCAGGATGGAGGCCGCCGGCGAGCGGTTCACGGCGGCCGGTGCTCCCTGGTTCATGGCGCTGTTCGGGCGCGATGCGCTGCTGACGGCCTACAGCGCGCTGCCGCTCGGGACCGGTCCGGTGCTGGACATCCTCGAGGCACTCGCTCGTCGACAGGGCCGTCGACATGATCCCCGCACCCTGGAGCAGCCGGGTCGGATCCTGCACGAGCTGCGCACGGGCGCGTCCGGCGTGTTCGGGCTCGAGCCGGGCGAGGCGTACTACGGCACCGCGGACGCGACGCCGCTGTTCGTGCTCGTCCTGGCGGAGGCGGCGCGGTGGGGCGCGGACCCGGCGCGCGTCCAGGCACTGCTCCCGGCTGCGCGGGCTGCGGTCGCGTGGTGCGTCGAGCACGGTGACGTCGACGGCGATGGGTACGTCGAGGCGGTGCCGCACGAGGGCGGCATCGAGAACCAGGGCTGGAAGGACTCCGGCGACTCGATGGTGCACGCCGACGGCAGCTTCGCCGTGGGGCCGATCGCACTCGTCGAGGTGCAGGCCTACGTCTACGGCGCCCTGCTCGGGCTCGCCGACCTCGAGCGCGCCGCCGGCGAGGACGTCGCTGCCGACCGGCTGGACCAACAGGCGGGGGGGCTCAAGGAGCGGTTCCTCCGGGACTTCTGGAGCGATCGACTAGGTGGGCTCGTGCTCGGGCTCGATCGGGACAAGCGGCCGCTCGAGGTCGCGGCCTCCAACATGGGGCATGCCCTCTGGACCGGCATCCTCCCCGCGGAGCGTGCCGAGCAGGTCGCACGTCGGGTCACCTCCGACGATCTGTTCGCGAGCTGGGGCATCCGGACGCTGGGAGCGGGGGAGCGGGCGTACTCGCCGCTCGCCTACCACCGCGGTGCGATCTGGCCGCACGACACCGCCATCATCGCAGCGGGTCTGGCGCGGGTCGGGGCGAGGGAGGCCTTCAGGGCGGTGACCTCGGAGCTCCTCGACCTCGCGGAACGGTTCGACAACCGGCTCCCGGAGCTCCTCGGTGGGACGTCACGCCAGGAGCTCCCTGTCCCGGTGCCCTACCCGGTGGCGTGCAGCCCTCAGGCCTGGAGCGCCGCGGCGCCGCTGCTACTGCTGCGTGCGATGGTGGGTCTGCAGCCGGACCTGCCCCGGGGGGTGGTTCGGCTGGCGCCGTCCCTGCCTGCCGGGCAGCACCTCACCGTGGAGGGCCTCCACCTCGGCGAACGTGAGGTCGCGATCACCGTCGGGAGCGCCGGGGTCGAGGTGGCCGGCATCGAGGGGCTGGACCTGGTGCTCGACCACGACGACGGGTGAGCGTTCTCTACGCCGTCGCAGGGAGGGCGGTCCCTCCGATGACCTCGTCACCGGCGGCTCACGACCTCCTCGCGGCCCGGTCCGCGACGGCACCGTCAGCCGCGGTAGGGCTGGACCACCTCGCTCGTCCAGGTGTCGCGCTCCGGGAGCGCGGTCGGGTCGATGTGATGCACCACCCAGGGCGGCCCGACCGGTTCGACGCCGGTGCGTACCATCCAGTCCTCCACCGCCGCGACGGCGCGGCCCACCTCGTCCGGAGAGCCCTCGTGCCAGGCCGTGGCGACCGGCCCGGCTGGCAGCGACGAGAGCGTCACCTCGCCCTTCGGCGTGATCCGCTCGGCGGTCGGCACACCGGCCTCGACATCGACATGGCCGTCGCGCTCGTGGTAGCGGACGAACGGCGGCCCGGTGATCGCCACACCGATGCGCTGCAGGTGCAGCGTCACCGTGCCGTAGACCCCGGACAGCCAGGAGATCAGCTCGCTGGCGTCCATGCGTCGGCGCACGACCGCGGTGTCCTGCTCGTCGAGGTTCCGGGTCTCGATCTCGTAGATGGCGCTACCTCCGATACGACACCTGCTCGAGGATAGGAGCGGTGCTGGGCCACCGACCCCGGCCGTTGGTCGACACGATCGTCCGCCGCGCGGCACGCTTCCGGTCACCGCCCGCCACCGCACCCTCGCTGGGACCGAGCGCACGGTCACACAAGCTGCGTGTCCAACTACCGGACCGGTGGGACCTCGGTGTCGGGATCACCATCGACCGCAGCGGAGAGGGCGGGGGCGAGCGCCTCGGCGAGGACGGGCACGCTGAGCACGCTGATGAAGCCGGCACCGCCGAGCTCCCCGGAGGTGGACAGGAAGACCTCCCGGCCCTGCTGGTGGACGTCGAGGGCGGTGTAGACGGGTTCGGCGACCGGGCCGGTACCGGGTTCGACGTCGAGCCAGACCATCACGTCGTTGTCGAGCAGCTCGACCCGCTCCAGCGAGAGGGCCGCCCCGTCGGCGTCGCCGACCAGTTCATCGATCGCCTCGGGGACCTCGAACCCGAGGCTCGTGATCAGCCGAACGATGCCGGTGTCCGGGGAGTACACGTAGACGCCGTCGAAGTCGGTACCGACCGCCGCGGTCGCCCCATCGAACCCAGGCTGCTGGTCACGGATCTGATCGACGGCTGCCTCGGCATCGGCGACCAGAGCGTCGGCCTCCTCGGGCATGCCGAGCACCTGGCCGACGATGCGGGTCTGCTCCTGCCACGGCACCCCGAAGTCGACGAAGTCGGCGGGCTGCGCGACGGTCGGGGCGATGGCGGACAGGGTCTCGTAGATCTGCTCGTCGAGGCCGGCGTACAGCCCGAGGATCACGTCCGGCTCCAGCGCGGCGATCGCCTCGAGGTCGAGCTCGATGGACCGTCCGATGACCGTGGGTACCTCGCCGTCGAGCAGGTCCGCGGCCCAGGGCCACACGCCGCCGGGGTGATCGCCGTACCAGTCGTTGGTGCCGACCGGGACGACGCCGAGGGCGAGGACCGGGTCATGGTCGGTCAGGCCCACCGTCACGACGCGCTCGGGGCGCTCCTCGATCGTGGTCTCCCCGTGGCGATGCTCGATCGTCACCGGGTAAGCCGCGGTCGGCTCGTCGCCCTCCTCCTCGGCTCCGTGAGGATCCTCCTCGTCCTCGTCCTCGTCGGTCGCGGCATCGCCATCGCCCTGCTCCGTGCCGTCATCCTCGACGCCGTCACCCCTGTCCGGTGCGGGCTCGGGTTCCTCAGAGGAGCCACCGGCACAGGCGGACAGGGTCACGGCTGCGGCGAGCAGCGCGGCGAGGACCGGTCGGATCGACACGATGGCAGGCTCCGGATAGATAAGGTTAGGAATACCTTATGCTACCAGCGTGCCGGTCACCGCAACGCCGGCTGGGGCGTGATGGTGCGGTTGCCGTCGCGGGCGTCGCGGCTACGGGCCCCGATGGGTACCACCATGGGGGTGCCGGTGACCGGATCGGGGACGACGCGCGACTCGATCCCGAACACCGCGCGGACGGTGTCCTCGGTGACGATCCGCGCCGGCGGCCCGGACGCCACGATGCGGCCCTGCGACATCGCCACGAGGTGGTCGCTGTAGCGCGCTGCCTCGTTGAGGTCGTGGAGGACCATCACGATGGTGATCCCGTCCTCGTGGTTCAGCCGCTGGAGCAGATCGAGGACCTCGAGCTGGTGGGCGATATCGAGGTAGGTGGTCGGTTCGTCGAGGAGCAGGATCGGGGTCTGCTGCGCGAGGGCCATCGCGACCCAGACCCGTTGACGCTGACCGCCGGAGAGCTCGTCGACCAGGCGGTCAGCGAGCTCGTCGGTGTGGGTGACCGCCATCGCACGTTGCACCGCCGCCTCGTCCTGCTCCGACCACTGCTGGAACAGCTTCTGGTGAGGGAACCGCCCGCGGGCGACCAGGTCGTCGACCCGGAGTCCCTCCGGGCCGTTCGGGGCCTGGGGCAGCAGGCCGACGTGGCGGGCGACCTCCTTGGTGGGCCGACGATGGATGGTCTCGCCGTCCAGCAGCACCCCGCCGCCTGCGGGCCGGAGTAGCCGAGCGAAGGCGCGCAGCAGCGTCGACTTGCCGCAACCGTTCGGTCCGACGATGCAGCTGATCCGCCCGTCGGGGACCTCCAGGGAGAGGTCCACCACCACGGGCGCGTCGTCGCCGTAGGCGAGCGTCACCTCGTCGGCGACCAGTCGGGTCATCGTCACGCTCCTCGGGTCGTGCGGTACAGCAGGAACAGGAAGTACGGCGCGCCGAGCGCGGCGGTGACCACCCCGACCGGGAGCGAGACCGGCGAGAACAGGTGCTGGCCGACCAGGTCGCTCGCCAGCACGAGGACCGCACCGAGCAGCCCAGCCACGACCAGCCCGCCGCCGGTGATCGGGCCGAGCAGCATACGTGCGACGTGCGGCACGGTCAGCGCCACGAACCCGACCGGTCCGGCGACCGCGACGGCGATGGCCGCGAGCCCGGCCCCGACGATCAGCAGCGCGCCACGGACCAGTTCGACCCGGATCCCGAGCGCCGCCGCGAGATCGTCACCGAGCTGCAGCGCCCGCAGGCGCGGCATGAGCACCCCCGCGAGGGGCAGCAGGACCGCCAGGCCGACCGTCAGCCAGAGGACGTGCTGCCAGCCGCGCGCGTACAGGGTGCCGGTCTGCCACAGCACCGCCGGTGCGACCTGCTCGATCGGGAAGCGCACGATCAGGAAGGTCGTCAGCGCGGCGAACACCGCGTTGATCCCGATGCCGACGAGCACGAGCCGGTTGCCAGTGATCCCGCCGCGCCAGGTCAGCCCGTAGACGAGCAGGGAGGCGAGCACCGCGCCGGTGAAGGCACCGATCGGCACGAGCCCGGAGGGGCTGCCGAGGACGATGAAGGCGACCGCGACGAGCGACGCACCGGTCATGACCCCGATGATGTCGGGGGCGACCAGGGGGTTGCGGACCAGGCCCTGGAAGATCGCACCGGACACCCCCAGGGCGAGACCGACACCGGCGGCGGCGAGGGTGCGTGGCAGCCGCAGGGTGCGCACCACGAAGTCGTACTCGCCCGAACCGCCTCCGAAGGTGGTCGCGACGAGCTGACCGAAGGGGATCTCGAAGTCGCCGAGCATCATCGTCCACCCGGCCAGGATGACCGCGAGGATCGTCGCGATCGTCCCCACGGCGACGACCCGGGGGCGGATCCGGACGGACAGGCCGAGTCGTGGTAGGCGCAGTGCCTGGAGCTGGTCGGCCTGGCCCCGCGGGTGCGGGCGGCCTCGGCGCATCGGCAGCGTCGTGCTCACAGCTCAGCGCTCCGTCCCCGGCGCACCAGGTGGACCAGCACCGGTGCCCCGATGATGGCGGTGACGATGCCGACCTGGATCTCGCTCGGCCGCATCGCGACCCGCCCCAGCACATCCGCCAGCAGCAGCAGGACACCGCCGTGGATCGCGGCGTAGGGCAGCAGCCAACGGTGGTCCGGACCGACGACCGAGCGCACCGCGTGGGGGACGGCCAGCCCGACGAAGCCGATCGGTCCCGCGACCGCGACCGACGCACCGGCGAGCAGCACGACCATCACCGTGGTGACCCCGCGCACCAGCCCGGTCCGTTGACCGAGCCCCGCGGCGACCTGGTCACCGAGCGCGATCACGTTGAACTGCCGTGCCAGCAGCAGGCTCGTGACCAGGCCGACCGCGAGGAACGGCCACACCTGCAGCAGGATGTCCAGATCGCGTCCCGCCAGCGACCCGGCGAGCCAGAACCGCACCTCGTCCAGGGTGCGCTGGTCGAAGACGAGGATCGCGCTGATCCACGCCCCCAACAGAGCCGTGACCACCGCTCCGGCGAGCGCGAGCCCGACCGGGGTCGCCCCGCCGCGCCCCGTGGATGCGATGCCGTACACCAGCACGCTCACGCCGAGCGCCCCGGCGAACGCGAACCAGACGTACATCATCGGGGTCACCACGCCTAGCAGGTAGACCGCGACGACGATCGCGAAGGACGCCCCCGCGTTGACGCCGAGGATGGTCGGGGAGGCCAGCGCGTTGCGGGTGATCGCCTGCATCGCGACCCCGGCCACGGCCAACGACGCGCCGACCACGAGACCGATCAACGTGCGCGGCAGCCGCAGGGTCCGCACGATCAGGTGCTCGTTGGAGCCGTCGAAGGCGGTGAAGGCCTCCACGACCGTCGAGGGTGCCAGGCTGACGCTGCCGACGCCCAGGCTCAAGAGCACGGCCCCCAGCAGCAGACCGAGGCTCGCGAACACGCCGGCGCTGCGCAGCAGCCCACCGCGCCGCCGGCTCGCCGATCGGCTCGAGACGGGCTGCGAGGTCCCCGACGGCGCGGTCGCGGTGCTCACGACGCCTGGTCCAGGCTCCGCTCGGCGTGCGCGGTGAGCCGTTGGAGGCGATTGCGGTCGGTGCGCAGCGGGCAGGTCACGCAGTAGCCGTCACCGTCACGGTCCGGAGACGGGTGCGTGCGGTAGTGCAGGCAGAACGTGCAGCGGACCGCGAAGG
>JBKHDS010000138.1:0-6393 GCA_046541215.1 Nitriliruptoraceae bacterium | reverse complement strand
CGTGCCTGGCGCGAGCTGCGGTCGAAGGCGAGCTGCCGGGCCCGTTCGGCGGCGGCCTCGACCGCGGCGCGGCGCTCAGCCACCGCCGCCTCGGCGGCCTCCAGCTCGGTGGTGAGCGCCACCTCGTCGGCGTCCAGCGTGCGGATCTCGGCCTCGACGCGAGCGACCTCCTGGGCCGCCTCGGCGACGCGTGCGTCGAGGGCCTCCAGCGCCGCCCCGATCCGGCCGAGCTCGGAGGTCGAGCCCGCGATCGAGCCACGCAGCGCCGACACCTCGCCCTCCCAGCGCAGCAGGCGTTCGCGGGCCTCGGCCCGGCGGCGCGCCTCGGCCTGCCGAGCCTGCTCGTGGGCACGCCGGGCCTGCTCGGCCTCGCGCCGCTCGGTCTGGGCGAGAAGGAGGGCCTGCCGGTCGAGCTCACGCTGCTCGGCGCGGGCTGCGGCGTCGGATGCGAGCCGGGTCGCCTGCTCGCGCAGCTCCGCCGGCGGGCGGCCGGCGAGCGGCTCCTCGACGGCCGCGACCAGGTGGCGTCGCTTGGCCTCGACGAGGTCGGAGGTGACCCGCAGCCGCTCGGCCAGCGAGGTCAGGGCGTGGTAGCTGCTGGTGGCCCGTTCGGCGTCCGGCTGCACCGTCGCCAGCTGCTGCTCGAGGACGCGCACCCGGCCGGTCGCAGCGTCGAGACGGGCCTGGACCTCCGCCTGGACGGCCGCCGCGTCGTGGTCGTCACGCCCGTGGGTGTCCGCCAGCCGGTCGAGGCGGGCCAGCTCACCGGCGGCGAGCTCGACCCGCACGGCCCGCAGTTCGGCCTGCAGGGCGCGGTAGCGGTCGGCGGCCTCGGCCTGACGCTCCAACGGCCGGAGCTGACGCCGCAGTTCCCGTAGCACGGTGCGGAGCTTGTCGACGTGGGCATCGACCTGCTCCATCTTGCGCAGGGCCCGCTCACGCCGCCGGCGGTGCTTGAGGATCCCCGCGGCTTCCTCGATGTAGCCGCGCCGCTCCTCGGGGCGGGCGTTGAGGATCTCGTCGAGCTGACCCTGGCTGACGATCGTGTGCAGCTCACGACCGAGCCCGGTGTCCGACAGCAGCTCCTGCACGTCGAGCGCACGGACGTCCGCGCCGTTGATCTCGTAGCGGGTGTCCCCATCGGCGTGGATCGTCCGAGCGATGCGGATCTCGCTGAAGGCCCCCGCGCTCGCGGCGGTCCCGAGCCCGGCGTGCTGCAGCGTGCCGTCGCTGTTGTCGATCGTGATCTCCACCCGGGCGTGGGAACCGCGCGAGCGGGTCGGGGAACCGGCGAAGATCACGTCGGACATGGCGCCGCCACGGACCTTGCGAGCGGAGTGCGTCCCGAGCACCCAGGCGAGCGCATCGACGACGTTGGACTTCCCGGAGCCGTTCGGGCCGACGATGACGGTGATGCCGGGCTCGACCTCGAGGGTGGTGCTCTCCGCGAAGGACTTGAACCCGCGCATCGACAGCGACCTGAGGAACACACGACCTCCGGGTGGCCTGGCGCGGGCGGACGGCGCGGCGGCTGCCGCGGAGGCGTGATGCTAGCGCCGGCGGGTCAGCGAACCGTTGGGGCTGGCGCCGGCTCGCGCGCGGAGCGGTCGCTCACCGCGGT
Source organism: Nitriliruptoraceae bacterium (assembly GCA_046541215.1). GTDB lineage: Bacteria > Actinomycetota > Nitriliruptoria > Nitriliruptorales > Nitriliruptoraceae > T1Sed10-7. Next base: position 4,772 of record JBKHDS010000138.1, on the reverse strand, counting down.
CGGTAGGTCCTGGTCCGGGCAGGCCGCGGCCAGCTCCGCCTCGAGGTGGGCGACCCGGGCTCGCAGCCGGCGGATCTCATCGAGCAGCGCCAGCTCCGTCCGGGGAAGCTGCACGCCGAGCAGGGCCTTGGACATGGTCGCACCTTCGGTCGCGGTGAGGCTAGACCGGGCCCGTGGGCGCGCCCACGGGCGAAGGTCCTGGATCGAGCGGGTGGCCCCACTCCGGCCCGCTTCAGCGGCTCACCCGGAACCCGCGGTGCCCCTCCGGTTCCTCCTCCACCACCTCGACGTGCTCGACGCTGGCGTGGCGCGGCCCCCCGGCGTGGATCCATGCCAGCACCGCCTCGACGTCGCGTCGGCGGCCCTCCAGCCACGCCTCGACGGAGCCGTCCGCACGGTTGCGCACCCAGCCCGCGACCGTGTGGCGGCGCGCCTGGTCCCGGGTGGAGGCCCGGAAGAACACCCCCTGCACGCGGCCGTGGACCACGACCCGTCGGGCGACCAGCTCGCCCTGCACGCGTCCTCCTCGGCTCGGCTGCGGGCTCAGATCATGCACTGCTCGCAGTGGTAGGTGTACACGCCCTTGCGCAGCCGTGTGCGCACGATCGGACGCCGGCAGCGCAGGCACGGCTTGCCGTCGCGCCCGTACACCTTGAGGTGCTCCGCCGCCTCGCCGTCCTCATCGACGAGCAGCTCCACCTCGGCATCGTCCAGGCTGGACCCGGCCGCCTTCATGGCCGCGACGATGACCTCCTGCGTCGCGCGGTACAGGCGCCGGACCTCCTGGGTCGACAGCTTCGCGGAGGGGTGGTCGTGCCGCAGCCCCGCTTCCCACAGGATCTCGTCGGAGTAGACCGGACCGATCCCCACGATGTAGGTCGGATCGATGAGCAGCAGCTTGAGCGGCTTGTCCGCCTCGGCGAGGAAGCGTCCGAACTCCATCCAGGTGGGGTTGTCGTCGAGCAGATCGAGCGCGTCCGGGGAGATCCCGATGGACTCCAGGTCCTCGGCCGTGGGCACCACCCCGGTGCGCACCGTGGGCTCGTCGGCGACCTCGGACAGGTGCAGCGCACCCCCGATGGTGAAGCTGACCGTCAGGTGGGTGTCGGGCCCCGGCGGTTCGTTCGCGGTCTCCCGGTGGAGCGACCCGCCCGCGCCAGGGTCGATCACCCAGGTGTGCTCCTCGTCGAGGTCGAGGAGGATGACCGAGCCGCGGCGCCGCGCGCCCTCGACCTTGCGACCCTCGAGCGCCTTGACGAAGCTCGGGCGGTTGTGGTGCAGCGGACGGATGATGCTGGCCGTGCGCACGTCGACGTCCTTGACGCGCTTGCCGACGACCTCCTTCTCGAGGTCCTTGCGCAGCACCTCGACCTCAGGCAACTCCAGCACGATGCGTCCTCACCTCGGTCCAGCTCGCACCCGCCGGCGTGATGCCGAGCGCAGGTGAGGCCACCACGCTAGCCGACCTCGCCGGCCGAGGCCCGCCTAGGGGCTTCGTCTGCGAGCGGGGGTTGGGCGGTGGTCTCCGGCTCGAGGACGAGCAGCTCGTAGGCCTGCCGGGCAGCCCGTTGCTCGGCCTCCTTCTTGGACCGGCCCTGCCCGGTGCCGACCCGGCGGCCGCCGACAGCGACGTGCGCGGTGAAGGTCTTGCGGTGGTCCGGGCCGCGCTCGCTCACCTCGTAGATCGGGAGGCTCGCGTACCGGGCCGCGGCCAGCTCCTGCAGGCTGGTCTTGTGGTCGAGCACGGCCCCGTCGGAGGCGAGCTGGGTGAGCACGTCACCGAAGAGGCGCTGCACGAGGTCGTAGGCGGTGGCGAAGCCCGGATCGAGGTAGACCGCGCCGATGACCGCCTCGAGCCCGTCCGCCAGGATCGAGTCCTTGTCCTGCCCGCCCGAGGCGAGCTCGCCGCGACCAAGCTTGAGGTGGGCGCCCAGCCCGATCCGGCGCGCGACCGAGGCGAGGGTGGAGGCCTTCACCGCAGCGCCCCGGACCTTGGCGAGCCGCCCCTCCTGCTCGTCGGGGTGGGCGTGGAAGATCTCGTCCGCCACGACCAACCCCAGCACGGCGTCACCGAGGAACTCGAGCCGCTCGTTCGGCTCCACGCCGCCGTTCTCGAAGGCCCAGGACCGGTGCGTCAGGGCACGCTCGAGCAGTCCCTGGTCGTCGAGGTGGACGTCGAGGACCTGGGCGAGCGCCTGGGCGTCCAGGCGGGCGGGGGGTGTCCGTGCGGTCACGACCCCACGCCTCAGTCGACCTCGACGACCTCACGGCCGGCGTAGGTCCCGCAGGTGCTGCACACGGTGTGCGGCCGGATCGGGCTCTTGCACCGCTTGCAGGTGGCGTAGGTCGGGGTCGCGGTCCGGCGCCACTGCGCCCGGCGGTGCCGAGTGCGGGAACGGGACAGCTTGCGCTTCGGGACGGCCATGGGGGGTTCCTGTCGTGGGGCGCCGCGCGGCGCGGTCCTGCGAGGTCAGGGTCGGTATCGGGGGTGGGTGGGGCGCGTCGAGGAGGGGTGGCGGCTCACCCGGGCGGGAGGTCGAGCTGCGCGAGCGCGGCCCAGCGCGGGTCCGGAGCCGGCCGGTCGGCGTGGCCGCACTCCTCGAGGTTGCGGTCCACACCGCAGACCGGACACAGCCCGCGGCAGTCGGGACGGCAACGCACCTGGACGGGTAGGTCGATCAGCACCGCGTCGCGGGCCAGGGTAGACAGGTCGATCGCGGTGCGGTCGTCCAGCAGCTCGTAGCCGGGATCGTCCTCCTCGTCCTCCTCGCGGCGGGCCGGGTCGGTGTACAGCTCGGTGACCGACAGCGTCAGCGGGAGCTGGACGGGTGCCAGGCACCGCCCGCACGCGACCTCCACGAGCACCTCGAGCGAGCCTCGCACGAGGATGCCCTCGACCACCGCGTCGAGGTGGAGGTCGAGCTCGACCGGGTCGTGCACCCGCTCGATGGTGGGGCCCCACGGCGCGGTCCCGAAGGCGGACGCCGGCACCGCCCGACGGATCGCCCGGGTCTGACCCGGGTGATCGACGAGGTCGACGATGGCGACACGCACGGAGGACTCCAGCGGCAGGCAGCGACGGCGCGCGGTCCACGTCACCGGGGGCTCCCGGCGTGGGGTCAGCGCAGCAGGCGAGAGCCGGGCGCGCACACGACCGGCCGCAGTAGGGTATCAGCGCGAGGCGATGCCCGGGTCGTCGTCGAGCTCGTCGTCGAGGGGGACGTCGATGGCTGAGCGGGACCGCACCGGGGCGTCCTGGGCCTCGTCCTCCTCGGGAGCGCCGAGCGCGTCGGTGGAGAGCCCGCCGCGGAGCTTCTCGCGGCCGCGCTCGACCGCACCGAGGGTCTTGTGCAGCACCACCTCGAAGGTCGCGAGCTTGGCGTCGACGTAGTCCTCCGCCTCGAGCCGCAGCTGCCGGGCGTGCTCACGGGCCGTGGCGACGATGCGGTCGGCCTCCTCGGTGGCGACCCGGACCACCTCCTGCTCGGAGACGAGGCGGCCCTGCTCGGCACGGGCGTCCGCAACGATCTGGTCGGCGTCGGTCTGGGCGCGCTCGAGGATGCCGTCGCGCTCGGTCACGACCCAGCGCGCCTGGGTGAGCTCGTCCGGCAGCGCCTCACGCAGATCGGCCACGAGACCGTCGATCTCGGCGCGGTTCACCATCACCGAGGCGGACAGCGGCACGGCCTTCGCCTCGCCGAGGAGCCGCTCGAGCTGGTGCAGCTTCGCCTCGACGTCGGGGGGGACGCCACCGTGGTCGCTCATGGCCCTACCTCCCGTGCGCTCCGTGGCGCGCCGGCACGCCACACCAGACGACACGGTAGCGGTCGACGCTCGCGGAGCTAGCCCGGCAGCGAGGGGCGTTCGGCCGGGGCCGCGGCGCCGCGTGAGCTTCGCGCGCTCAGCCCACCCGGGCGCGGACCGCGTCGGCGACACGGGGCGGCACGGCGTGGTCGATGCGGCCCCCGAGCCGTGCGACCTCCTTGACCAGCGAGCTGGACAGGTAGGAGTGCTCGGGGCTCGTGGGCAGCAGGACCGTCTCGATCCGGGCGAGGCGCCGGTTCATCTGCGCCATCTGCAGCTCGTACTCGAAGTCGCTGACGGCCCGCAGCCCCTTGCACACCACGCTGATGCCCCGTGCCACGCAGAACTCGACGAGCAGCCCCTGGAAGCTCTCGACCCGGACGTTGGCGTGCTCGGACAGCTCGGCCTCGAGCAGCGCGATGCGCTCCTCCACGGTGAACAACCCCTGCTTGCTGGGGTTGAGCAGGACCGCCACCACGACCTCGTCGAAGTGCCGGGCGGCGCGCTCGATGACGTCGAGGTGGCCATAGGTGACCGGGTCGAAGCTGCCGGGACAGGCGACGGTGACGGGCACGGCATCCCCTCCGCGGCTGCTGGTCGCCGGTCAGCGCGCACGACGCGCGCCAGCGCGACCTTAGGTGAGGCGGCGCGCCCGGTGCAGGACGGTGGCGCCGTAGCGTCGCGGTGCGCGCACCTCGAAGCCGTCCGGCCAGCGCGGCGGCGCGGCGTGCCGGTCACGCTCGAGCACCACCTCGGCGTCGGCGGCGAGGTGGTCGACCAGCGCGGCCAGCACCGCCTCGACCTCCGCGGCCGGTGTGGCGTAGGGAGGGTCGGCCAGCACGAGGTCGAAGGGCGCACCGGTCAGCCTCGGCGTGCCCCGACCCGCGAGCACGGCCGCGACCTCGCCCGCCACCACCTCGACGCCCGCGAGGCCGACCGTCGCCACGTTGCCCCGGAGCACCTCCAGC
>JBKHDS010000137.1:0-6532 GCA_046541215.1 Nitriliruptoraceae bacterium | reverse complement strand
CGGGATCTCGCCCGACGCGGTCCGCGGCGAGGGGTTCGGGCTCACGAACCTGCGGGAGCGCGCCGAAGCCCTGGGTGGGACCTTCTCGATCTCCTCACCGGGTCCCGACGGGGGCACGGTCGTGCTCTGGGCCGTCCCCGGTTCGTGACGGGACCGCGGCCGCGTCGCTCGGCCCATCGTCGAGCAGCAGGGCCTCGGCGGCGAGCCGGGCGGTGACCTCCTCGAGGAACCGTTCCACCGTCGTGCGGGCCAGCCGGTGCATGGCGACCGCGTCCATCGCACCGCCGAGCGCGCCACCGGGAGGCCGGTAGCGGGCGTCGAGCAGCAGCGTCGTGCGGCCACCCGACTGCGCGTGCAGCCCGAGCTCGCCGTCGAGGCTCGGCAGGAGGCGATCGACGGCGGTGACCTCCCCGTCATCGGCGATCGGGTCCCAGCTCAGCGCCCGCCAGCGGGTCGCGCCGGCACGCCAGGGCGCACCGACCGAGGCGCGGACCGTCCGGGTCAGGGAGCCGGCGCGCAGCGCCAGCACGAACCGGTCGTGGCCATCCCGGCGGGCGCCGGGCAGCCACCGGGCCGGGTCACCGTCGAACGCGGTCGCCAACGCGACCGGGTCGCCGACCACCGGCAGGAACGTCCGCACGGATCTGGGCACGGTGTCGACCTCCTCGATACCCGAACGCTACGACCTGGCGTGCGGGGGCACCCAGAGCAAGAGGTCCCGCTCGAACAGGTACCGTGACCACCTGGCTCGTGGCCGATGCGCCCCTCACGGGCCCCTCGTCCGGTACCTCTCAGCCGGTGTTCCTGAGCCCCGCGGCGATGCCGTTCGTGGCCGTGAGCACCGCGGCCCGCAACCCTTCGCCCTCGGCCGTCGGCCCGGTCGAGCGCAGGCGTTCGAGCAGGGCGGCCTGCACGGCGTGCAACGGGTCGAGGTAGGGGTCGCGCAGGCGCAGCAGGTCCGCGAGTTCGGGGTCGCCGGCGAGCGGGTGGGGCTGCCCGGTCAGGCGTGCGAGGGCGTCCAGGGTCCGCGCGTGCTCCTCCTCGAGCCGGGGCAGCACCGCCTCGCGCACCTCGGGCTGCGCCAGACGCGCGTAGCTGCGGGCGATCCTGAGGTCCGACTTCGCGAGCGCCATCGCGACGTTGTCGAGCGTGACCTGCAGCAGGGGGCTGACCTCCAGAAGGCCCGCCAGCTCCCGCCACCGGGCCTCGTCGTCGCCGGCCCAGCGCGTGAAGGCCGACCCGACCCCGTACCAGGCCGGCAGCAGCAGCCGGCACTGCGTCCACGCGAAGCCCCACGGGATCGCCCGCAGCTCCGCGATGCCCCGGCCGGCCTGCCGGCGGGCGGGACGGGAGGCGATGTTGAGCTCCCCGATCGCGTCCAGCGGGGTCGCCTCGTGGAGGAAGTCGACCAGCGCCGGGGTCTCGTGGACGAGCTCGCGGTACGCCTGCCGGGCATGAGCGGCGAGCTCGTCCATCACCTCATCGACGCGGGCGGTCGTGGTCGGCTCGCGTCCCGGCTCGATCGTGCGCAGGACCGCGTGGACGATCTGTTCGAGGTGGCGGTGAGCCAGGGCCGGGTCGCGGTAGCGAGCGGCGATCACCTCGCCCTGCTCGGTCAGCTTCAGGCGCCCGCGCACCGACTCCGGCGGCTGCGCCCGGATGGCGGCGTTCGCCGGCCCGCCGCCCCGTCCGATCGAGCCGCCGCGACCGTGGAACAGGGTCAGACGGACGCCGTGCCGGTCCGTCACCTCGGCGATCGCTCGTTGGGCACGCTGGAGCTGCCAGGTCGCGGTGAGGTAGCCCCCGTCCTTGTTGGAGTCGCTGTAGCCGATCATCACCTGCTGGTGGTGGTCCCGGCGGGTGACGTGGGCGCGATAGACGGGCAGCGAGAGCAGCGTGTCGAGCAGCTGAGGGGCCCGTTCTAGATCGTCCACCGTCTCCAGCAAGGGCACGATGTCCAGCCGGTCGGCGCACCCGGCGTCCGCGGCCAGCAGCAGCACCCCGAGCACGTCCGACGGGCGCTGGGTCATGGAGATGATGTAGGTGTCGATGGCGTCGGGTCCGAGGCGATCGTGGGCGCGCCGGATCGTGCGGAACACCTCGAGCGTGCGGTCGGTGCGTGGGTCGAGGTCGAGCACGTGGGGGGTGAGCGGCCGACCGACCTCGAGCTCGCGGGCGAGCAGCGAGAGCCGGTCGGGCTCGGTCAGGGCCTCGAGGTCGGAGCACACCCCGTAGCGCGCGAGCACGGTGCGCAGCGCCGCGCGGTGCGTACCGGCGTGCTCGCGGATGTCGAGCGTGGCCAGGTGGAACCCGAAGACCTCGGCCTGCACCTGCAGATCGCGCACCCGGCCGTCGGCGATCCGGCCCGCACCGACGGCGTGCAGGCTGTCGCGCAGGAGCTGCAGATCCGCGACGAAGGCGGCCGCGTCCGGGTAGGCCCGGGGGTCGTGGCGGTGGTCGGCGCGCCAGGGCCGTGCGGCGCGTTCCTCGGTCACCTGCAGGACCCGGTAGGTCAGCGCGAGGAACTGCCGGTGCGGCTGGGCGTCGTAGCGTTCGGCCAGGTCGGCAGCGGCCTCGGGCAGCAGGTGTGCGAGCTCCTCGAAGCGGGCGGCGAGCGCCGGGGAGGTGCCCCGGCTGGCGGGGACCGACAGGTGCGCGTGCATGCGGTCGATCGACCGGCGCAGGAGCCGGATCGCCGTGAGCTGGTGCTCGCGCAGGGTGCGCTCCGTCACCTCGGGCGTGACGTTGGGGTTGCCGTCGCGGTCGCCGCCGATCCAGGACCCGAAGCGCAGGAAGCGAGGGACGGTGGGGTCCAGCTGGGGGAAGCTGGCCTTCAGGGCACCCTCGAGCTCGCGGTAGAGCCGGGGGGTGAGGTCGAACAGCACCGCGTCCAGCCAGTACAGCCCGTTGCGGACCTCGTCGAGCACCGAGGGTGCCCGGGTGCGGGTCTCGTCGGTCAGCCACAGCGAGGTGATCTCCTCCTGGAGCGCACGCTCGAGCTCAGCCGTGGCCTGCGGCGAGAGCCGTTCCTGGTCCAGGCGGCGCAACGTGACCGAGATCCGTCCGAGCTTGGTCAGCATGGTGCGTCGCTTGGCCTCGGTCGGGTGCGCGGTCAGCACCGGCCGGACCTCGACGTGGTGGAGCTCCGTCGCGAGCTGCTCGGCCGACATGCCCCGCTCGGCGAGCCAGGCCAGCGCCGACGTGATCGTCTCCGGCAGGTCGCTGCCCTGCTCCCAGGCCGTCTGCCGGTCCGTGATCAGCTGACGCACCAGCGCCTGGTCCTCGGCGAGGTTGACGAGGTGGAACCACGCCGCGAAGGCCGAGACGATGATGCTCGCGTCCTCGACCGGGATCGCCTGGAGCAGGGAGGCGAGCTGCGCGGTGGCCTCCTCGTCCCCCCCGCGGCTGGCGATCGCCAGGCCACGGACCTGCTCGACGAGCTCGAGGCCCTGGCGCCCCTCGACCTCGGCGATGGCGTTGCCGAGGAGGTCGCCGAGCAGGCGCACCTGGCGGCTGGTCGCGTCGCGGTCCACCGGTCACTCCCTCCCTCGCTGGGCACGGGCACAGGGCGGGAGCCTACGGACCCGTGCGGCCATCGGCGGGCGAGCCGGCTGCCCGCGGCACCCTCGCACCGGTAGCGTTGCGACCGTGCTGTTCCTCCACTACGACCTCACCTCGCCGGCCTCGGCGGTCGCCCTGCTGCGTGTCCAGCGGTTGCGCGACGCGGGGGCGACGATCGGGCTGCGGCCCTTCGATGCGCTCGGGCTGGAGATCTCCGTACCACCGACCGCCACCCTGTTGTCGGAGCTCAAGACCCACCGCGACCGCGCCGCGGAGCTGGGGCTAGCGATGCGGCGGCCGAGCCGCCAACCCCCGACCCTGAAGGCGCACCTGGTGGGCCTCGAGGTCGCTGAGCCGGCCGGGCTCGGGGCCTCCTGGCGCTGGAGCTGCCTGCGTGCGTTCTTCAGCGACGACGAGGACCTCAACGACCCGGCCGTCCTCATCGCGCGCGGCGAGGAGGCTGGGCTCGAGCCGACGGCGGTGGAGCGGGCGCTGGCCGACCGGCTCGCCCGGCAACGGCTGCGCGACGACATGCTGGCCCGGCGCCGGCGGGGGATCGGCGGGGTCCCCGTGCTCGAACTCGACGGGACCTTCGTCCCGGCCGAGATCTCCGACGCCGATCTGCGCCACCTCGCCGGCCTGTGACCGGCGAGGCGGCACTCACCTGGGCCCAGCGCCGGGTGCGGGACGAGGTCCTCGGCTGGGGCGGGACCCGACCGGTCGTGCCGGCCGGGCTCGTCTTTGACCTGGCGCGCACCCTGGCTCGCGCCGTCGCCGGTGGGCTCCCCGCCACCGAGCCGGGAGGACGGGTACGGCAACGCATCACGGCGAGCGCGCTCGCGCGGCCACCCGGGAGTGAACCGCCAGGTGCTCACGACGCCGCCACCGTCCGTGGCCGGCTCCTGGCGACGGTGATCGCCGATGACCTGGCAGCGGGCCACGCCGAGGCGGTGACCTCGCTCGTGGCGCGCGCCGAGACGGAGCTCGCCTCGGGACGTCCCGGGGACCCGGGCTCGGCGTCGCACTGGTGGAACGAGGCGGACGCCGCGACCCGTGCCGCGATCCGTGCCGAGGTCGCAGCCGTCGCGGCGCAACTGCGGACGGTGTGGCCACCCCTGGACCCGGCCCAGGTCGAGGTCACGGTCCGCCCCCGGCTGGCCGCCACCGTGGCGGGGCGGCCGGTGGTGCTGCAGGCCCGTCCGCTGGTCGTGCTGGACAGCCCGCGGCGCGACGAGCGAGCGCGCAGCATCGTGCTCGTTGCCCGGACCGGCATGCCGCGTCCGCGCGAGGATCGGTTGCTCGCGCGGGTCACGGCGCTGATCGCGACGCTCGCCGCACAGCAGCCGCCGTTCCGGTGGGGGGTGCTGCACGTGACCGAGGGCCGCTTCGAGGTCGAGGACCTCGACCCCGAGGTGCTGCTCGCCACCGCCGCGACGGTCGGTGCCCGGGTCGGTACGGTGCTCGCCGGCGCCGCCGGCAGGGAGGGCGACGCCGGGACGCCCAGGAGGCGCTGATGTCGGCGACACCCCGCCGCTTCCGGACCCCGGTGCGGGGCCACGCCTTCGCTGGCCCGGCACCGGCGGAGACGCTGGAGCCCGGCCGGTCCGTGGAGCTGCTCCGTGAGCCCGGCAACCCCGCCGATCCGCTCGCGATCGCCGTGTGGAGCCAGGACGGCGACGGGCGGCGTTGGCGGCTCGGCTACCTCGATCGCACCGTCGCGGCACAGCTCGCTCCGCAGGTGGACGATGGCGCGACCCTGACCGGTGTCATCGAGGGGTGGATCGAGGAGCCGGACGGGCGCTGGGAGCGGCCGCTGGTCCGCCTCGAGCTCGCCCCCGTCGACGGCCGTGCGGCCGAGGCGGTCACCGCGACCGTGTGGGGGAGGCCTCCGGGGGTCCGTCGCCGGCGGCTGCCCCGTCCGGGCCCGAAGGAGTAGGCGGCCGGGTCACGTGTCGTCCTCCTCCTCGGCGCCGTCCTCCTCCTCCTCGTCCTCCTCTTCGGCACCGTCCTCGTCGTCCTCCTCGGCGCCTGACTCGTCCGTGCCGCGCTCGATGATGCGGGTCTGGGGGGTGTAGACCGTGGTGATGGTCCGGTTGTCGTTCCCGCCCCCGACCAGCTCGACGATGCGCTCGACGGTGATCGTGAACCCCCCCTGGCCGGGCTGGAGCACGCGCTCGGTGCCGCGCGGGAGCTCGTCGGTCTCGCGGATCTCGGTCCGGAACTCGGTCGGGTCGACCCGGGGTCCGTGGCGGGCGCTGACCGCGCTCGCGCGGGGGACGCCGTACAACGACACGGTCACCGAGGTCGAGGTGTGCGCGGTCTTGACCAGCACCGCTGCGTCGGTGTTGTTCGTGAACTTCACGTCCAGGATCGGGTAGTACAGGGTCGCTTCGCGTCCGGGGGGGTAGCGGCTGATGTACCACGAGTGAGCCTTCCACTCGTCCAGCTGCACGCCGGAGAAGAAGGCCGCGTTCAGCGTCGTCGTCCCGAACTGGGAGATCCCGCCGCCACAGGTATCGACCAGCTCCCCGCGCACGATCGTGCCTCCGGGCACGTAGCCCTGATCGCAACTGCGCGGCCCCGCGATGGCGTCGATGGAGAACTGCTCGCCCGGGAGCACCACCGCGCCGTCGATGACGTCCGCGAGGAGCTGGATGTTGCGGTTGCGGGCGAGGCCGGCCTGGTAGTACGTCGTGAACGTCCCGAGCAGGTGGGTCGGTCGCAGTTCCTCAGCGCGTTCGGTCGGGAACTCACCGTCCACCTCCTCGCGGCGCAGCTCGACCTCGCGGATCCCCGCTCGCACGACCTCGGTGAGCTGCTCGGCCGCGAGCTCGGCGTCGAAGGCCCAGCCCTGCTCCGACGGGATCACCTCGACGTTCGCATCCACCGGGCGGAAGGTGGCATCGAGCTGGGCATCGAAGGTGACGGGCGGGGTGCGGTCGGTCCGGTAGGAGGCACGGGTCGGCTCGAC
>JBKHDS010000136.1:0-6540 GCA_046541215.1 Nitriliruptoraceae bacterium | reverse complement strand
CCGGTGAGGTGGCCTACACCCTGTCGCCGCCGGCGGTCGCCGAGCCACCGGTCGCACCCGCGGCGGTGCCCGCACCCGCGACCGAGGGCTGGTTCGAGCGCCTCTGGGGACAGGTTCGCGCCTTGCTCGGCTGAGGCCCTGGCGCCCGCCGTCGCGCCCGCACGGCCGATCGGGCGTGGATCCACCTTGCCGTGTCGCCTCAGGCTCCGTACCGTGGTGCTACGCCGGCGCAGGACGCCGGCCTCCCCGCGCGGCCCGGTCGAGCGACGACCGGGTCCCAAGGCTCGCCGGACCGGGTCGACCGGGCCGGTACGACCGGATCACACGCGCGAGCGCGGGCGCACGCCGATCCGCGAGGAGTTGATCGCACTGCAGGGATCGATCGTGAAGGGCAAGGTCGTCCGGCTCGAGGAGTACGGCGCGTTCGTGGAGGTGGCCACCGAGGACGGTGGCGCTGTCACGGGCCTGGTACACGTCTCCGAGGTCGATGCGGACTTCGTCGAGAACATCTACGCCTACCTCGCCGAGGGCGACGAGGTCGACGTCAAGATCCTGGACGTCAAGGAGGACGGCAAGGTCGACCTGTCGATCAAGCGTGCCGACCCGGACTGGCAGGACGAGGAGACGCCGAACCTGCGCTCCAAGCTGGACAAGGACTTCAACAAGCGGCTGCGTCGCTTCATGCACAAGTCCCAGATGATCCAGGGTGAGGCCCGCCGCCAGCGCCGCGGTCGCGTCGGGGCGTGATCCCTGCGGACGGGGACGGGGTCCCCGTCGCTGCGTCGGCCGGCAGCGTGACCGGACCGCTCGAGGACGCCATCGGGGTCGACCCGACGGCGTCCTACGCGCGTGCGGCGGCGGCGCCGCGGGCCGATGACCACGAGCTCGCGGTCCTGACCGCCCAGCTCGGCAGGCCCGCGCGGGGCCGGCCCGCGGTCGTCCACCGCTGTGGGTTCGGGCTGCCGACGGTGGCGCGGGTCGACCCGCGGCTGGAGGACGGCACGCCCTTCCCGACGGTGTTCTGGCTCACCTGCCCGCTGCTGCGCTCCCAGGTGGGCCGGCTCGAGGCCGAGCACGCCATGGTCGGGCTGAACCAGCGGCTCGAGGCCGAGCCGGGGTTCGCGCAGGCCTACGCCGACGCCTCCGAGCGGTACGTCGCCTTCCGCGACGCGCTCGGTGAGCCGCTCCCCGGTGACCCCAGCGCCGGTGGGATGCCGCGCTACATCAAGTGCCTGCACGTCCACGCCGCTCACCACCTCGCCACCGGTGACAACCCGGTCGGCGCGTGGACCGTCGAGCACGCCACCCCGCTGGCCTGTCCCGGGCCGTGCGTGCCGGAGGAGCTGCTCACCTTGCCACCCGCGGCGTCCGACGCAGACCCGACCGCACCACCGGGCGAGGAGCCGGCGGACGGGGACCGGGCCGGTGACCGGGCGGCACCGAACCCCGCCGACCCCGCCTGAGAGGCCGCACGTGTCCAGTCCTCGCGCCGCCGTCGACGTCGGCTCCAACTCGGTGCGGCTGCTGCTCGTCGACGCCGACGGGCACCGCATCACCCGGGTCATGGAGATCACCCGGCTCGCGGCCGGGGTGGACGCGACCGGCCACCTCGACGACGCGGCCCTCGCGCGCACGCTCGAGACGATCTCTCGGTTCCGGGACCGCTGGTCCGACGCCGGGGTGACGGACCGGGTGCGCATCGCCGCGACCTCCGCGGTGCGGGACGCATGCGACCGGGAGCGCTTCTTCGCCGGTGTCCGCGAGGTGGCCGGGGTCGACGCCGAGGTGCTGACCGGCGAGCAGGAGGCCGCGTTCGCCTTCGCCGGAGCGGCCGGGGCGGTCGAGGTCGCCCGGCCGACCGCGGTGGTGGACATCGGTGGCGGTTCCACCGAGCTGGTCATAGGTGACACCGCGGGCCAGGTCGTGGGCTCGGTGTCGCTGCAGCTCGGCTGCGTGCGCGTGACCGAGCGTCACCTGGCCAGCGACCCGCCCCTGCCCGCCCAGCTCGCCGCGGCGCGGGCGATGGTGGCCGAGCAGCTCGACCACGCCGAGCGGATCCTGGCGGCGCAGGGGGTCGCGCTGGACGCGGTGGCGTCCCTGGTCGGGGTGGCCGGCACGGCCACGACCCTCGGCGCGATCCACCTCGGGCTGGACCGCTACGACGAGGACCGCATCCACGGCACCCGTCTGCCGCTCGCCGCCCTGGAGGCGATCGCCGCGGACCTCGTGGCACGCACGGCCGCCCAGCGGGCCGAGCTCGGTCCGGTCCAGCCCGGGCGGGAGGACGTGCTGCACGGTGGCGCGCTGGTGCTGCTCGAGACGCTGCAGCGCACGGGGCTCGACGAGGTCGTGATCAGCGAGGCGGACAACCTCGACGGTCTCGTCGCCTCGCTCGACTGAGCGGCCGGCGATGCCCGAGCTGCCGACCCGACCCGCCGTCGATCCCGCGTCGGCGCTGGCCCACGACCGGTTCTGGGACCGGTTGCGCCGTGCGCTCGCGACCGTGCCGGCCGAGGCCCGGACCCCACCTCCCGAGGCCCGGGTCGGGGCGGTGCTCGTGCTCATCGAGGAGACCGACGCCGGACCGGCGGTGGTCCTCACCCGCCGGCGGCGCGACCTTCGGTCCCACCCCGGGCAGCTGTCCTTCCCCGGCGGGCGGCGGGAGCCGGGGGAGACGCTCGAGCGCTCGGCGCTGCGCGAGGCACGGGAGGAGGTCGGGCTGGATGCGGCCAGCGTCGAGGTGGTCGGGGTCGGGCCGGTCTTCTACATCCCCCCGTCGCGCTTCTGGGTCGCCCCCGTGCTGGCCCGCTGGTCCCGGCCGCACGCCCTGACCGAGAACCCCTGGGAGGTCGAGACGATCCTCCGGGTGCCACTCGCCTGGCTCCTCGACCCTGCGCGCTGGCGGCACGCGCCCCTGTCCCTGGAAGGCTCGACCTGGGCCTGGCAGCTGGACGACGACCTGCTGTGGGGGGCGACCGCGGTGGTGCTCGCGATCCTGCTCGACGAGGCGGTGCCGGGCTGGCACGGCGGCCTCGATCCCGCCGGGCTCGGCGAGGATCGGGCGGTCCGCCCCTGGGAGCAGGTCCCGAGCACCCAGCGACGCCCCCGCCTGGAGGGCGCGCTGCCCACGCTCGCCCGCGACGTCGTGCCCCACGTCACCGTCGCCCAGGCCCGTCGCATGCGTGCCTGGCTGGACGCCCACGGGGTCGGCGCGGCAGCGCGGGCGGAGCAGGCCGGCCGCGCCGCGGCCCACGCGGTGCGTCGGCTGCACGGGTTGGCGTTGCAGGACGTGAGCGTGACCGTCCTCGCCGGGCCCTCCAGCAACGGGTACGCGGGCCTGGTCGCGGCCCGCCTGCTCGCGGCTGCCGGCGCCGAGGTGGACGTGCGTACCGTCGGTGCGCCGCGCGCCCCCGCGGCGCTGCAGGTGCTGCGCGCCGTCGGTGTCGAGGTGACCGAGGTCACCGGCACCCCTGCGGCGGTGGGCGGTGGACCGGGGCAGGTGGTGGTGGACGCGATGCTCGGGGTCGGCGCCCGACCGCCGCTGCAGGACCTGCCCGACACCGTCGCTCGGTGGCTGCGCCGCCACGACGTGCCGGTCGTCTCGCTCGAGCTGCCCACCGGCATGGACCCTGACCGCGGTCTGCGCGGGCCCGCCGTCACCGCCGACGTCACGCTCGCGTTCGGGCTGCCGCTCGTGGGCCTGCGCGCGGCGATCACCCACGCCTACCTCGGCGACCTCTACCTCGCCGACCTCGGCATCCCCCCGGCGGCCTGGGCTGAGGTGGGGGTCACGCCGCCGCCCACCGCGCTGTTCGGGCGCGGTCCCCTGGTCCGGTTGACCACCGCGGCGGCCGCCGGCGACGCGGGCACGCCGGACCAGGCCGTCGTCGGGCCGTGACCCCTGTCGGGCCGTGACCTCCGTCGGGCCGTGACCCCTGCCGGGTCGGTGCCCCCGGCCGTGCGGGTGGTGGGGTTCGAACCCACGCGGACCTTGCGGTCCCGAGGGGTTTAAGCCCTCTGCGTCTGCCAGCTCCGCCACACCCGCGTCGCTGCGCAGCCTACGCGGGTGCTTACCCTCCGGCCCTCCCCGCCCGACGCCCGCCGCCTGATGCAGGAGCCGCCCGTGACCGTCGTCGTCCCCACCCACCGTCGCCGCATCGACGTGACCGGCGACGATCGCGCCCGCTACCTCGAGGACGTGACCACCCAGCACCTGCTCGAGGTGCCGGTCACCCACGTGAGGAGCGCTCTGGTGCTCGACCCGCACGGGGCCCCGCTCGCGGCCTTCGAGGTGGTCGTCCTCGGCGACCGGCTGGTGCTGGTCGTCCCTGACGACGAGGTGGCGGCCTACGTCACCGACGTGCTCGCGCTGCGCACCTTCCTGCTGGACGTCCGGTTCGAGCTCCGGGACGACCTCGTGGTCGCGGTGCGCGGCGAGGACGCCGCGGCGGTCGTCGCCGGTGCCGGGCTGACGGTGGTCCAGGGACGCTGCCGGCTGGCCGGCGAGGTGCTCGTCGTCCACCGCCCCGACGGCGTCGACCTGCTCGGCCCGGCTGGGGCGCTGGCCGAGGCTGAGGAGGCCCTGCTGGCCGCCGGGGCCGTCCGGGGCACCGACCAGGACCTCGAGGACGCCCGCATCCGTGCCGGTGAGCCGGCGTGGGGGCGGGAGCTGGCCGCGCCGCACCTGCCCGAGGAGCTCGGGCTGCTGCCCACCCACGTCCACCTCGCCAAGGGGTGCTACCCGGGCCAGGAGGCGGTGGCGCGCATGTGGATGCTGGGGCGGCCGCGCCGCCAGCTCGCGGTGGTCACCCCCACGGGGCCGGTGGCCCCCGGTTGGACCGCCGGCACGGGCCGGGAGCGGGTCGAGGTCACGAGCGTCACCGCCGACGCCTCCACCGCCCTCGCCTTCGTCCCCGCCACCGCCACGGCCGGTGACCACTACGGCGCCGACGACGGGGGCACCATCGAGGTCGTGCGCATCGTCGGCGCCGAGCGGGCCGTGCCGGGCCACGATCCCGCGATGGTCCGGCGCCGGGACCGCGGGGCTACAGGGCCCGGATCGCGCTGAGCACCTTGTCGGCGTGGGCCTTGGGCTGGACCTTGGGCCACACCGCCGCGACGGTGCCCTCGGGGTCGACGAGGACCGAGGAGCGGATGACGCCCTCGTACTCGCGCCCGTACATCTTCTTCGTCCCCCACGCCCCGTAGGCGTCGATCGCCACGCGCTCGGGATCGGCCAGCAGCCGGTGCGGCAGGTCGTGCTTGGCGGCGAAGCGGGCGTGGCTGTCGACCGGGTCGGGGGAGATGCCGAGCACCACCGCGCCCGCCTCCTCGAACTCCGTCCACTGGTCGCGGATCCCGCACGCCTGGGTGGTGCAGCCGGAGGTGTCGTCCTTGGGATAGAAGTACACGAGCACGGGGGCACCCCTGAGCGCCGACAGGCTCACCGGCGAGCCGTCCTGGTCGGGCAGGGTGAAGTCGGGTGCGGGGACGCCGGGCTCGAGCATGGGGTTCCTCCTTCGAAGGGTGGGGCGGGATCGCCGCGGGTGGTCCGGGGCCGCACACCAAAGGGGCGGGAGTGCGGCGTGTGCCGTGACGCTGGCGCGGTGGCTTCGGAGCCGCGGTGCGCCCCGGTCGGCCTGCGCGCCGCAGGACGCCGCTAGGGTGCCACGCGCCCCCCGTGGAGGTCCGGTATGAGTGACGAGACGATCGAGGTCTTCATCGAGGTCCCGATGGGCTCCCGCAACAAGTACGAGTGGGACTTCGAGCGCCAGACCTTCGTGCTCGATCGCATGCTGTTCACCGCGGTGCGCTACCCCGGGGATTACGGGTTCATCCCCGACACGCTCGCGTTGGACGGGGACCACCTGGACGCGATCGTGATCCTCGGTGAGCCGTCCTTCCCGGGCTGCACCGTCAACGCCCGCGTGCTCGGCATGCTCGACATGTCCGACGACAAGGGCCCGGACGAGAAGATCCTGACGGTGGCCGACCACGATCCCCGCTGGCGTTCGCTGCGCTTCCTCAACGACGTGCCCAAGCACCTGCTGGACGAGATCGCGCACTTCTTCGGCATCTACAAGGACCTCGAGCGCAAGCTCGTCGACGTCCGGGGCTGGGAGAACCGCGAGCACGCCCTCAAGGTGATCGACGAGGCGCGGGCGCGCTACCCCGGACCCTCGGAGACCATCGCCTACCCCACGTGAGCCGCCGCCGGTCGGGCAGCCCCGGCCGGCTAAGGTGCTCACACCGACAAGGAGGACGAGCGTGAGCCCTCGCGGGCAGGGGCCGGGTGCCGCTGCGGTGGAGCGCGCCCTCGCGAGCCTGCCGGCGCCGGAGGCGCTCGTGAGCGAGGAGCAGCTGGCGGCCCTCGAGGAGCTCGACACCGCCACGCTGCGCTCCCTGCGCGCGCGCTGCGAGACGGCGGAGGAGGGCGTCTCCTACGCGCGCCGGGTCCTGCAGGGACGGCTCGACATCCTGCGGGCCAGCCTCGTCGCCCGCGAGGACCCGGGGACGACCGACCTGCTCGACGCGCTCCCG
>JBKHDS010000135.1:0-6561 GCA_046541215.1 Nitriliruptoraceae bacterium | reverse complement strand
CCATGATGAGCCCGTCGGAGGTCTCCGCGGTGACCTTCAGGATCGCGGGCAGGCTGTCCCGCTCGACGATCAGGGAGTGGTACCGGGTGGCCTCGAAGGGCACCGGCAGGCCGGTGAACACCCCCTCGCGCCGGTGGTAGATCGGGGAGGTCTTGCCGTGCATGAGCACGGGAGCGCGCACGACGTGGCCGCCGTACACCTCGCCGATGCACTGGTGGCCGAGGCAGACACCGAGCAGCGGCCGCCGCCCGGCGACCGCCCGGATGACGTCGTTGGACAGCCCGGCATCCCCCGGATCGCCCGGGCCCGGGGAGATCACGACGCCATCCGGGAGGTCCGCGAGGAGGTCATCGACCCGGAAGGCGTCGTTGCGCACCACCTCGACGTCCGCCCCGAGCTCGCCGAGCTCCTGTGCGAGGTTGTAGGTGAAGGAGTCGTAGTTGTCGACGATCAGCACGCGCGTCCCGGCGCGCTCGACGGGGGCGTCGATGACCTCGGCCGACATCCGGCTCACCTTCCCGCCAGCAGCTCGCGCAACCGCTCGCGCGCGGGCTCGCCGGCGTCGTCCTCGGGGAACTCCTCCACCACCACGACGGTAGCGGGCACCTGGTGCGCCTCGAGCCCAGCCCGGCACAGCTCGAGCAGCTCATCGGGGTCGGGACGTGACCGACGCCGCACCTGCACGGCGGCGACCAACTCACCCGAGGTGCCATCGGTGGTGACCCCGGCGCGACGCACCCCCGGATGGCGCGCCAGCACCGCCTCGATGCGGCGTGGCGAGACCAGGGTCCCATCGGCGAGGCGGAGGACCTCGTCACGGCGGCCGACGTGGGTGAACACCCCATCCTCGTCCACCGTCACCAGATCGTCGGTCAGCACCCACCCGTCGACGAACCGGGCCGCCGTCGCCGCTTCGTCATCGAGGTAGCCGGCGGCGACCTGTGGCCCGGCCAGGGCCAGCCGCCCGACGGTGCCGGGGGGGAGCAGCCGGCCCGGGTCGTCCGGATCGACCACGATCGCGACGGTGTCGGTCACCGGCAGCCCCATCGTCCCGGGCACGGTCCGACCGTAGACCGGCTGGGCGTGGGTGACCGGGCCGGCCTCGGTGACCCCGAAGCCTTCCCGGACCCGGGCACCGCCCGTCCGTCGCTCGAGGTCGCGGGCCAGCTGGGGGTCCAGGGGCGCTCCGACGGCCAGCACCACCCGCAGCGACGACAGGTCACGGCGTCCGCCGTCCCCGGCGAGCAGCGCGGCGGCCGCGGTCGTCTCCAGCACCGCCAGCGTCGCGCCCCGCCGACCGATCGTCCGGGCGAGCTGGTCGGCCTCGGCGGCGGGTACGAGCTCCACGCTGGCCGCGGCGAGGAGGCCCGCGAGCCACCCGAGCACGAGCGGCCCGAGCGCGAGCAGATCCCCACACACCACGACCCGCTCCCGGCCGGCCTGGACGTCCGGCACCCACAGTCTGGCCTGGAAGGTGGAGGCGACGAGGTTCGCGTGGCGGAGCTCGACGGTGCGCCGGACGCCGCCCCGCCAGCGGGGGACGAGGAGCGCCGGGGAGTCCGGAGGGATCGGGGTGCCGTGTCGGGTGACCGGGGCGGCGGCGACCTCGACGACCGCCTCGCCGAGCGGGGTGGCGCCCGCCTCGGCCCGCTGGCGCCGACGCAGCCGGGGCCACGGCAGGCGCGGCCGCGAGGCGAGCCAGCGCTCGTCGCCGCTGTCCAGGGACCAGGCGGTCCGCAGCCCGGCGGCGGCGAGCGCCGCGAGTCGCTCACGGGGCCCGACGACCCCTACCACACCGAGGTCAGCGGCGAGCTCAGCCGCCTGGGCCGCGCGCCGCTCGTCATCGCGCCCGGGTGGCAACGGCAGCGCGACCGCCCCGAGCCGCCACAGTGCCAGCAGCAGCACCGGCGTCGTCAGGGTCGTCCCCGTGGCGACCAGCACCCGGTCACCGACCCCGACCTCGAGGTGGCGCAGCAGCGCGGTGACGTCCATCGTGCGGTCGCGCAGCTCGGCGTAGGTGAGCGAGGTCCCCGCCGCGGTGAGCGCAGGCTGGCTGGGGAAGTCACGCACCGCGTCATCAAGCAGCCGCGTCAGGGCGACCGCCGGGATGCGGTAGGTGGGCGGGACCCCGGGCGGGTAGCGGCGGACCCACGGACGGTCGATCGCGGCGTGGTCCGGTGGCCGCGTCACCCGTCCGCCTTCCTGCCCGATCCGATGCCCGACCGCCGGAGCCTAGCCCCCCGGGTGGGGCAGGTACCGTGCCGGCGGTCTCGGAAGGCACCACCATCACCACCCCCGCCCCCGCCCCCCGCGCCGCGGTCCCACCGGCCCTCGCCGAGCTGCGGCCCCGCATCGACGCGGCTCTCGACCGGACGCTCGCTCAGGCGCTGCCCCGCCTGGGCGCGGCGCACCCGAGCCTTGAGCCCCAGGCCGAGGAACTGCGCTCCTTCCTGGCGGGAGGCAAGCGGATCCGGCCCGGGCTGCTGATGCTGGGCTTCCGGGCCGCTGGCGGGCAGCGGCTCGAGGCGGTGGAGGGACCGGCGGTGGCCCTCGAGCTCCTGCACGCCTGTGCGCTGCTCCACGACGACGTGATCGACCAGGCACCGCAGCGGCGTGGCCGGCCGAGCGTGCACGAGGCCTTCGCAGCCCAGCATCGGCAGGCCGGCTGGGTCGGCGATGCCGAGGCGTACGGCCGCGCGGTGGCGATCCTGCTCGGTGACCTCGCCTTCACCCTGGCGGACGAGGCGTTCCTGGAGGCGAGCGTCCCCTCGGTCGCGCTCCTCGAGGGCTTCCGGCGCTACACCGTGCTGCGGGAGGAGGTCATGATCGGCCAGGCCCTGGACCTGCACGCCGCCACCGCCCGGCTGACCGACCGGCAGCTCGCGCTCCAGGTCGCCACCTTGAAGTCGGGTCGCTACTCGGTCGCCCGCCCGCTGGAGCTCGGGGCGGTGCTCGCCGGGGCCGACGAGGCGCTCGTCGCCGGCCTGCTCGCCTTCGGCGACCCCTTGGGGCGGGCGTTCCAGCTCGCCGACGACCTCCTCGGGGTGGTCGGGGACCCGGCCGCCACGGGCAAGTCCACCTCCTCGGACCTGGAGGAGGGCAAGCGCACCCTGCTCATCGCGGAGGCGGCAGCCCGGCTCGACGCACCCGAGCAGCAGGAGCTCGAGGCCGCGCTCGGACGGGGACCGTTGGCCGCAGCCACCGTGGAGCGGATCCGCAGGTTGCTGGACGACAGCGGCGCGCTCGCCGCGGTGCGAGAGGAGATCGACCGCGCGATCGCCGCCGCCGATGCGGCGCTGGCCAAGCTCGAGCTCCCGGGCTCGGCCACCAGCGCGCTCCGGGAGGTCGCGGGCTACCTCGGCGAGCGCAGCAGCTGAACGCCGAGCGTCGGGTTCTGGGTGACCTCCTCGACCCACGGGAAGACCCAGGTGAACAGCACGACGATCGCGACCGCGATCAGGAGCACGAGGCCGAGCACGCGCAGCAGACGCCGGGTGCTCGAGCGCCCGGGCGGCGTCGCGCCGTCAGCCGGTGTGGGGGCGTCCTCGCTCATCCGATCTCCGTGGTGGCGATCTCGACCGGATCGGTCGATCGGGCCATGGTGGGCAGGGGGTCACCGAGCAGTTCGCCGAAGGCGATGAGACGCTCCGCGTCGCTGCCGATCGGATGGCAGCTGGTCAGGGTGATGGTCGGGGCCCCCGTCCCGAGGGGGTCGTCGCCGACGACCCACAGGTCGGTCGGCTCGACGATCACCTGCTCGCGGTAGGCGTAGACCCACTCGCGACCCTCACGGTCGATCACGTGGATCGTGTCGCCCTCCCTGAGGCGGTCGAGCGCGTAGAAGGGGCCACCGTAGGGTCCGCGATGGCCGGCGATCGCGACGTTGCCGGCGCCGCCGGGCAGGTCGGAGAGCGGGTAGTGGCCGGGCCCGTTCTTGAGCGCCTCCCAGCTGACGCCGTCGACCACGTACTGGACCTCGTCGGTGAGGATCGGCTCACCGTCACGCTCGAACCAGAGCGCGGCGAGGGCGTTGACGACCTCGACCTCCTCCTCGCCATCCGGCTCGTCCTCGCCCTGCTCCTGCGGACGGTCCTCGATCGTGAGCTCCTGCGTGCGATCGGGGACGGCGAGCTCCCACTGCTCCCGCAACTCGTCCTGGGCGCGTGCGGTCTCGATCCCGGTGAACCATTGCAGGTAGACCACGTAGAGCAGCACCACGGCGCCAGCGACGAGCAACGTCCAGCCGAGCCCGCGTCCCACCCGTGCCACCTCGACCCCCTCGGCTGCTACCTCGACCGCCGCCGCTGCCGCCCGACGGCCCCGCGACGCGTCAGGGTAACGGGGAGTGGCCGACGTGCACAGGGCCCGTCCGGTCCACCGGCCGCGCCGTGCCACGCGGCGCGCCAGACCCGATCCTCACCGGTAGAGTGAGCGGTCGTCCGACGCGTCGTCAGGGACCTCGATGCCCAAGAGCAAGCACCGCCGGGGAGGCAAGACCCGCCCGCGCGCGCATCAGACCCACGCTCCGGAACGTAAGCCGGATCCGTCCCCGACCTGGGTCCCGCGTCTGGGCGCGGCGCTGCTGGTCGCCGGCATCGCGATCATCCTGCTCGGTTACCTGCCGGGCGTGCAGTCGGTCACCAGCACCTGGATCTGGCCCGGGTCGAACTGGGGCCTGCTGGTGGGGTTCCTGGTGCTCAGCGTTGGCCTGGGCGTCCTCACACGCTGGCGCTGACCGTCACGTCCCGTTCACCCGAGACCGTCCGACACGCGGGCCTAGGCGTGCGTTGAACGCGCGGATCCTCGGTGAGTCTGTGGACGATGACCTCAGCACTCCACGTTGTCCACAGGCTGGGTCCACAGGGCTGTGGGAGAGCGTGGATCATCCCTCCTGGGCGATCTCCGTACGTTCATGCATCCGTTGCCCGCAGTGGCTCGGTGCCCGGGACGTGCCCCGGTGGAGCAGCAGCAGCTCGGTCCCGCACTCCTCGCACCAGAACAGAGTGCGCTCCCCGCTCGGGCGCTCGATGGTCTCGGCCGCGTCCCCCGTCACGTGCGCGGCGTCGGTGGCGAGGACGCGCAGGCTGGCCAAGGACCAACGCAGGAGCGCGTAGGCGAGCAGCGGGGCGAGCACCCACTGCCAGCCGAGGTTGACCCCGAGGACGATGGCGAGCGCCACCACGGGGATCACGAGCAGGATCATGGCGGACCTCGTCGGGGCGGCCGGTGCACCCCCGGCCCGGTCAGGGTGCCACGTCCCGCCGCCCGGTGGGAGCGGCGCGAGCCGGCGTGCCGGGACGGCCACCGCGAAGCGTCAGCTCCGTCGCGCCTCGGCCGTGGCGACGCACCCGCCGCGCCGTGGATCCCCCACACCGGCGCCGTCGGTGCTGACGGCGTGGACCCCGCCGAAGTACAGGTCCTGGACGGTCCACCGGTTGATGGGCCAGCGCGCTTCGAGCGCGTCCAGGACCGGGGGATCGAACCCGGGCTCGACCTGCAGCGCGGTGCCATCCCAGTGGATGCGCGGGGCCAGGATGGCCTCGGCCAGGGGCAGGCGGTCATCGAGCACCCCGAGCAGCACCTGGGTCAGGGCGCTGCGGATGCGCTCGCTCCCGCCCGAGCCGAGCACCAGGGTGGGGGCATCGGGTCGCCGGACGATGCTCGGGGCCATCATCGAGCCGACGCGCATGCCCGCCGGCGCGCGGTGGAAGCCCGCCGGGTGCAGGTCGGCCTCGCCCATGATGTTGTTCGCGAGCACGCCGGTGTCGCCGAGGGTGATCCCGGACCCGGTGCCGTTCGAGGTGGTCATGGCGGCGAGGTTGCCGTCCGCGTCCGCGACGCTGACGTGCGTCGTGCCCTTGCTGGCACGCGGGCGTGGCGGTGCCGGCTCCGTCAGGTGCACGCCGACCCCGACGTGCTCGGCGGTGACGTCCGCGAGCACCCGGGCGAGCTGCTCGAGCCGTTCCCGGGACCCGGGGGCACCGGCGGGCCCCTCGGCGGCGACCAGGGCGAGCCCGCGGGCGATGAGCGTGCCGCCGAAGGAGGGCACCGGGTTGGTGAGCACCTCGGCGCCCGCGTGCCGCAGCAGCAGTGGGGTGCGCTCGACCACCCGGTAGCCGGTGAGGTCCTCGGCGGTGAGCACCCCACCGCCGGCCTGGTTGGCGGCGGCGAGCACCGGAGCCAGCTGGGGGTCGCCGAACCCGGTGACCTCGCCCGACGCGATCGCGTCGAGGAAGTCGGCCAGCTGGGGGTTGCGCACCACCTCGTCGTCGGCGAACCGGCGGCCGGACGGGGCGAACATCGCCCGCGCTTCGGCCGTGCGCGCGAAGATCGGCTCGAGGAGGCGGACGATGCTGGCCTGATCGGCGCCGAGCTCGACCCCGGCACGCGCGAGGTGTCGGGCCGGGGCCACCACCTCGGCCAGGGGCAGGTGTCCCCGTGCCCCGTGGACGTGCAGGTAACCGGCGAGGCAGCCCGGCACCGCGGCCGAGGCCTCCCCGACGTGGAAGACCTGGTCCGCACCGGGGAACCGGATCGTCACCGGCACCAGCGCCGGGTCGA
>JBKHDS010000134.1:0-6564 GCA_046541215.1 Nitriliruptoraceae bacterium | reverse complement strand
GTTGCGGTACCGGGCGACCCGGCCGGTGTTGCGGCACCGGGTGATCCGGCCGGCGACCCGGGCGACCGCACCGCACCGGGTGATCCGGCCGGATGCTGCCTGGGCGCCGGCCTAGGCTCGGGCTGACCCTGCTGCAGGAGCCGCCACCGTGGACCTCGACGCCCTCATCGCGACCGCCGAGGCGTGGATCGCCGGCGACCCCGACCCCGACACCCGCGAAGCGCTCGCGGCGCTGGTCGCCGCGCGGGACGTGGACGCGCTCGCGTCCCACGTCGGCACGGGCCTGACGTTCGGCACCGCCGGGCTGCGCGGCGAGGTCGGACCCGGCCCGAACCGCATGAACCGCGCGGTGGTCATCCGGACCAGCCGCGGGCTGGCCGACCACCTCCTCGCCACCGGGGTCGCTGATCGGGGCGTGGTGGTCGGCTTCGACGCCCGCCACGACTCCGAGCGCTTCGCCCGCGACGCCGTGGCGACCCTGGCCGGCGCAGGGATCCCGGTCTGGTGGTACCCGATGCCCCAGCCGACGCCGATGGTCGCCTACGCGCAGAAGGTGCTCGACGCGGCCGCCGCCGTGGTGGTGACCGCCTCCCACAACCCGCCCGCCGACAACGGCTACAAGGTGTACGCGGAGGGCGCCGCCCAGATCGTGCCACCCACGGATGCGGCCATCGCGGCCGCGATCGCGGCGGTCGGTCCGGCCGCCTCGGTCCCCCGGGCCGACCTGCTCGCCAGCGACCTGGTCCGCACCGTCGATGCGGAGGTGCTGGACCGCTACCTCGCCGAGGTGGTGGCGGCCCGACCCGCCGTGAGCGGTCCCTCGGTCCGCCTCGCCTACACCCCGCTGCACGGCATCGCCCTGCCGATGCTGCGGCGGGCGATGGAGGCGGCCGGGCACCACGACCTGCACGTCGTCCCCAGCCAGGGGGAGCCCGACGGCTCCTTCCCGACGGTGTCCTTCCCCAACCCCGAGGAGCCCGGGGCGATGGACGCGCTGCTCGCCCTGGCCGCCGAGGTGGGTGCCGTGCTCGCGATCGCCAACGACCCGGACGGGGACCGGGTCGCGGTCGCCGTGCCCGACCGGTCCGGCGCGTGGCGAGCGCTCACCGGCAACCAGGTCGGGGTGCTGCTCGCCGACCACCTGCTCGCGGGCACCCCGGCCGACCGGCCGCTGGTGGTCTCCAGCATCGTGTCGACGCCGATGGTGGCCTCGGTCGCCGCGGCCTACGGCGCTCGGGCCGAGACGAGCCTCACCGGCTTCAAGTGGATCTGCTTGGCGGCCCGTGCGCTCGAACGGGACGAGGGCTACCGGTTCGTGTACGGGTTCGAGGAGGCGCTCGGCTCCTGCGTCGGCACCATCGTGCACGACAAGGACGGCATCTCCGCCGCGGTCGTGCTCGCCGACCTCGCCCTGAGCCTCGCCGCCGAGGGCCGGACCCTGCTGGACCGCTGGGACGAGCTGTGCCTGCGGCACGGGCGCTGGGTCAGCCACCAGCACTCGGTGGTCCGGCCCGGTCTCGACGGGGCCGCACGGATCGCCGCGGCCATGGCCCGCCTGGACGGCTGGGCGCCGACCGAGCTCGCCGGGCAGCAGGTCACCTCGGTCACGGACTTCCGCACCGGTGCGCACGAGCGGCCGCCGTGGTTGGCTGCGCAGGACCTGGTCCTGCTCGAGCTCACCGACGGACGGGTGATGATCCGTCCGTCCGGCACCGAGCCCAAGTGCAAGATCTACGTCGACCTCAGGACCGCTACGACCACCGAAGGTGACCCCGACGGAACCGATGCGATGCTGCGTGGACGCGCCGAGGCCGTCGCGCTCTCGCTCGCGCAGGCCGTCGGGCTGACCTGACCCACCGAAAGGACACGGCACATGCCCGTCGCAACCCCCGAGCAGTACGAGGAGATGCTGGACCGCGCGAAGGCCGGCGCGTTCGCCTATCCCGCCATCAACGTGACCTCCTCCCAGACCCTCCTCGGCGCGATCCGTGGACTGGCCGAAGCCGAGAGCGACGGCATCATCCAGGTCTCCACCGGCGGGGCTGCGGCCTGGTCCGGCTTCAGCGTCAAGGACATGGTGGTCGGGGCGACCGGCTTCGCGGAGTACGCGAAGGTCGTCGCGGAGAGCTACCCGGTCACCGTCGCGCTGCACACCGACCACTGCCCGAAGGACAAGCTCGACACCTTCATGCGCCCGCTGGCGCAGATCTCCAAGGAGCGGGTGGCCCGAGGGGAGGCCCCGCTGTTCAACTCGCACATGTGGGACGGCTCGGCGGTCGAGCTCGAGGAGAACCTCGACCTCGCCGAGGAGTTGCTCGAGCTGTGCGTCGCCGGTAGGACCATCATGGAGATGGAGATCGGTGTCGTCGGCGGCGAGGAGGACGGTGTCGTCGGGGAGATGAACGACAAGCTGTACTCCACGCCGGAGGACGCGCTCGCCACCGCCGCCAAGCTCGGGGTGGGGGAGCGGGGCCGGTACCTGCTGGCCGCCACCTTCGGCAACGTGCACGGGGTGTACAAGCCCGGCCACGTGAAGCTGCGCCCGAGCGTGCTCAAGGAGCTCCAGGACGCCGTCGGCGCCAAGGTCGGCAAGGACAAGCCCTTCGACCTGGTCTTCCACGGTGGGTCCGGCTCCTCGATGGAGGAGATCCACGAGTCGCTGGACTACGGCGTCGTGAAGATGAACATCGACACCGACACCCAGTACGCCTTCACCCGGCCGCTCGTCGACCACTTCTTCACCAACTACGACGGGGTGCTCAAGGTCGACGGCGAGGTCGGCAACAAGAAGGTCTACGACCCCCGCTCCTACTCCCAGAAGGGTGAGGAGGGCATGGCGGCCCGGGTCGTGCGTGCCGCCGAGGAGCTGCGTTCGGCCGGGACGAAGATGCGCTGAGCCCGCCCGGTCCCGCTGGCGCCCCCACCCGGTGTGGGGGCGTCGTCGGTCCGGGCCACGCCAGGCGCTGCCCCCGGTGGCCGGCGTCGTCGGTCGGGGCCACGCCAGGCGATGCCCGGTGGCCGGCGTCGTCGGTCCGGGCCACGCCAGGCGCTGCCCCCGGTGGCCAGCATCGCCGGTCGGGGCCACGCCAGGCGCTGCCCCCGGTGGCCGGCGTCGCTCGCAGGAGGCGTCGGTGATCGCTAGCCGTCGACCGGCGTGGTGCGCCGCCACAGCTCGCCCACCCGGACCGGCAGTCCGAAGCCGTCCACCTCGACCTCGATGCGAGCCTCTCGCTCGTGGCAGGTGTAGCTGCGCGCGCTCTGGCGGGTCCAGGTCGCCAGCGCGACACCCGGTTCGCGCTCGGTGCTCTCCAGGACGGCCAGCCGGGCCTCGGCCTGCTCGCCCGCGCCGAGCGCGAGCCGCCGCACGACAGGCTGGATCGTCGTGGCGGTGACGGTCATCTCGACGTCGGTGCACCCGGCCAGCGCGGCGGCCACGGCACCGTCCAGCCACCACCGACCGTGCCCGTCGGAGGTGAGCTGGGTGTGGCGCTCGCCGTGAGCGAGGAGCGCTCGGCGCGGGCGCCAGGCGTGGTCGACCTCGACGGCGTAGCGCAGCCCGGCGACCGCGCCGCGCAGCACCGAGCCGTCGGGCAGGGCCTGCGCCACCACCTCGTCCTCGGCGTCGGGGCCGACGTAGCGGACGGGTGCCGGGGACGGTGAGGGCGGCAGCGTGCGCGCGAAGCGGTACTCGGTCGTGCCCGAGGGGTCGTGCAGGTCGCGGGTCTCGCCGGTCGCCTCGTAGCCGAGCTGCTCGTAGCGGTGGTGCGCCGCCGTGAAGCGGGTGTCGCTCCACAGCTCGACCTGGATGGCGCCGAGTGCCGAGGCGTGTTCCTCCACGCGTCGGATCAGCCGGGTCGCCAGACCCCGTCCACGCCACCGTGCGTCGAGGTAGCACCGTTTGAGCTCGAGCACGCCCTGGGGGGAGGGCGCACCGGTGCCGATGGAGCCGACGACGCGGCCGTCATGGGTGAGGACCCACCACCGGCCGCCGCGTCGGGCTGCCGTGGTCGCGGGGTGCGGCAGGTCGTCATCGACGCCGGGCAGGTCCAGGACGCACCCGGGATGCTCGTCGTAGGCCGCACCGACGAGCGCGATGAGCCCGTCGGCGTCCTCGTCCCGGGCGGCACGCAACTGCAGGCCATCGAGCGATGCTCGTTCCACGTCCCTGTCCTACCTGTCCACCCGGCCCTACCGTGACCGTGTTCCGAACCTACGGTAGGCGGTACCGACCGTACCGGAACACACGTCCATACCCAGGAGGCATGGGATGTCCGCAACCGAGATCACGCCACCGACCGAGGTCGTTCGCTCCACGCTGAGCCCGGCCGCTCAGGACCTCGTCCGTTCGCGGTTGCAGCCGCTGCTGGTCGACCTCATCGACCTGTCACTGACCGCGAAGCAGTTCCACTGGAACGTCGTCGGACGCAACTTCCGGTCCCTCCACCTGCACCTGGACGAGGTGACCGCCGAGTACCGCACGTGGATGGACCAGGTCGCCGAGCGCATGACCTCGGTGGGGATCGCCCCCGACGGTCGCGTCCAGCGGGTCGCCGGTGACTCCCCGGCGGACCCGGCGCCCGAGTCGTGGGTGCACCACACCGAGGTCGTCCAGGCGATGACCGACCGCATCCACGCCGTCGCATCGGCCACGCGCGAGCGGCTGAGCGGGCTCGGCGACGTGGACGCCCCGAGCGAGGACCTGCTGATCCAGATCCTCGACGGGCTCGAGATGCAGCTGTGGATGTTCTCCGCCCAGCGCGACTGAGTTGATCGGGCTCAGCGCTGCTGAGCTGATCGGACGACCGGGAGGGCGGGGCTGCTCCGGCGGCTCCCGTCGCCCGGTCGTTCTGTGTCGGGGAGGTGGCCCCGGCTGCGCCGACCCGTCAGGGCTGCTCCGGGGCAGCGCGCTACGGGGCGGTCTGCTCCGCGGCGGTCTGGTCGGGGAGGGTCTGCCCCGCGGCGGTCTGATCCGTGACGGACCGCTACGGGGCGGTCTGCCCCACGGCGGTCTGGTCAGGGCCGGTCTGCTTCGCGGCGACCCCGTCGGGGACGGTCTGCTGCGTGCTGGTCTGCTGCGGGCTGGTCTGCTACGGGTCGGTCTGAACCACGGCGATCTGATCTGGGGCGGTCTGCTCCGGCACGACCGTCGTGAGCGGGTCCGGGCCATCCCCGAGGGGGGTGCCCCGTCCCGCCCGCCGCCCGGGTGCGAGGTCGACCAGGCGCAGCACGACGCTGTGCTCGTCGCCGAGGTGGAGGTCGGTCGCCACCCCGCACCAGCGCAGCTCGTCCGTGCCCGTCTGTAGGCCCTTGCCGCCACGCTTCTTCACCGGGTACTCGGTGAGCGGGCTGCGCTTCGCGCTCGCGTCCGCGGCGACGGTCACCACCTCCTGGTCCGCGGCGCCGGCGCGGGCGACGCTCAGCGCGACGATGCGGGCACCGTCGGGCACGCTCATCCCGGCCACCCCGGTCGCGCCGCGCCCCATCGGGCGCACCTCGTGGGCCGGGAAGCGCGTGATCAGCCCCTGGTCGTGGGCGAGCAGGAGATCGTCCTCGTCCCGGCACCAGTCGAGGGCGATGAGCCGGTCGCCGTCGCGGACCCCGGCGACCTGGATGCTGCGCTGGCGCGTCTCGAGGTACTCGCCGAGATCGGTCCGCTTCACCAGACCGGCGGCGCTGACGGTCACGAGGCTGCCGCCCGCCACCTCCCGGAGCACGATCGCGCCGATGATCGGGGCGGAGGGACCGCCGCCCAGTAGCCCGCCGAGATGCGTGCCCCGCTGCGCCGGCTTGGCGATGGGCAGATCACCGATCCCGATGCGGTGGCCGGTGCCGGTCTCCTCGAGCACCAGCAGGGTGTCGTCGGTGGTGCACCGGACCACCGCGGCGAGGGGATCGTGGGCGTGCTTGTGCGTCGGCGTGGTCCGGCGTCGCGCGAGCGGCTTGGCGTAGCCCCCGCGGGTCAGCAGCACGGTCACGTCCTGCGCCTCGAAGCCGGCGGAGCTCCCACCCGCGAGAACGTCGGCCGCCTCGATCCCGTCCGCGACGATCCGCGACCGGCGCGGGGTGGCGTGGACGCGCTTGATCTCCGCGAGCTCGTCGGCGAGGAGGCGGTCCAGCACCTCCCGGTCGCCCAGGATCCGTTCCAGCTGCTCGATCGTGGCGAGCAGCTGCTGGTACTCGTCCTCGAGCTCCGCGCGTTCGAGCGCGGCGAGGCGGCGGAGCTGCATGTCGAGGACCGCCTGGGCCTGCCGCTCGGTCAGCTCCAGACGCTGCATGAGCTCGAGCTTGGCGACGGCCGCGGACTCCGCACCCCGGATCAGCGCGATGACCTCGTCGAGATGGTCGAGGGCGGTGAGCAGCCCCTCGACGATGTGCGCGCGGGCCCGCGCCTTGGCGAGCCGGTGCTCGGTCCGCCGGGTGAGGACCTCGCGCTGGTGGGCGAGGTAGTGCGTCAGCGCGTCGCGCAGCCCGATCGTGCGCGGCGCCCCATCGACGAGCGCGACCATGTTGACGTTGAGGTTGGTCCGCAGGTCGGACAGCTCGTAGAGCCGCTCGAGCACCGCC
>JBKHDS010000133.1:0-6653 GCA_046541215.1 Nitriliruptoraceae bacterium | reverse complement strand
GGCCCTCTCGTTGGGCGGACTCAGCGAGAACTGGATCCTCGCCGGCCAGACCGCCGGCGGCAACGTCGGCAACGCCCTGACCCCGGCGGTGGCCGCCGTCGGCACCTCGGCGGCCGGCGCGTCCGGGCGGGAGTCGGAGGTGATCCGACGCAACCTCCTCGGGGCGGGGATCCTGCTGGTGGTGATCCTCCTCGGCCTGCTGGTCCAGCTCGCTCTGGTCAGCGGCTGAGGCGGGCCGTATCGCGCACCAGCCCGTCGAGCGCGATGTCGACCATGTCATCGAAGGTGCGCTGGCGCTCCTCGGCGGAGACCGCCTCCCCGGTGAGGATGTGATCGCTGACCGTGAGCACCGTCAGCGCCCGCACCCCGTGAGCGGCCGCGACGCCGTACAGCCCGGCAGCCTCCATCTCGACGGCGAGCACCCCCATCCCACGCTGGAGGTCGAAGATGCCCTCCCGGGGGTCGTAGAACTGGTCGGCGCTGTGGACGTTGCCGACCGTGACCGGGTGCTCGCGAGCCTCGGCTGCTTCGGCCGCGGCACGTAGGAGGTGGAAGTCGGCGGTGGCCGCGAAGTCCATGCCGCCGTACCGCGCCCGGTTGACCCCGGAGTCGGTGCAGGCACCGACGGCGAGCACGACGTCGCGCAGGCCGAGGTGCTCCTGCAGGGCACCGCAGGATCCGACCCGCACGAGGCGGGTGACCCCGTACTCACGCACCAGCTCGGTCGCGTAGATCGATGCTGACGGGATCCCCATGCCCGTCCCGAGGACGGAGACCGGCATGCCCTGGTAGGACCCGGTGTAGGCGAGCGCGCCGCGCACCTCGTTGACGAGCTCGGGCCCCTCGAAGCAGCGCTCCGCGATGTGTGCGGCACGGAGCGGGTCGCCGGGTAGGAGCACGGTGTCGGCGAAGCCGCCGGGCGTGGTCGACAGGTGGGGGGTGGGCACGCTGGTCCTTCTGCTCGTGGTCCCACCCAGTGAAGCAGGCGCCGGCGCTGCCGCGCCCGCTGCCGGCGCGCCGCGCCCGCTGCCGGCGCACCGGGACTAGCGTGCGCGGCGAGAAGGAGGAGCCGTGCCGAGCGACCAGCCCGACGCTGCCGGGCTCGACCGAGCCAGGATCGCGGCCGTCGCCGACCGCATCCGCCGCGCCGACGTCGTGGTGGTCCTCACCGGTGCGGGCGTGTCCACCGGCTCGGGGATCCCCGACTACCGCGGCCCCCAGGGGCTGTGGACCAAGGACCCGTCCGCGCAGCGGTACGTGTCCATCGACGCCTACGTCGGCGACGAGGAGG
Organism: Nitriliruptoraceae bacterium; assembly: GCA_046541215.1. Lineage (GTDB taxonomy): Bacteria > Actinomycetota > Nitriliruptoria > Nitriliruptorales > Nitriliruptoraceae > T1Sed10-7. The sequence continues at coordinate 5,362 of JBKHDS010000133.1, read as the reverse complement.
TCCGGCGCGAGTCCTGGCGGCGCCGCGCTGCCGACCCGAGCTGGCAGGCCGAGCCGAACGCCGGCCACCGGGCCATCGCCGAGCTCGAGCGTCTGGAGCGACTGACCGCGCTGGTCACCCAGAACGTGGACGGGCTGCACCTGCTGGCCGGGAGCTCGCCTGGCCGCACGATCGAGATCCACGGGACCATCCGAGAGGTCGTCTGCCTCGACTGCGGCGACCGCCAGCCTGCCGACCCGGTGCTCGAGAGGGTCCGCGGCGGCGAGGACGACCCGCGCTGCGCCCGCTGCGGCGGGCTGCTGAAGGTCGCCACCGTGTCCTTCGGCCAGTCGCTCGACCCCGCCCTGCTGCAGCGCGCCCACGACGCGACGATGGCCGCGGACGTCTTCCTCGCGATCGGGACCTCGCTGACCGTCCATCCCGTGGCGCTGCTCCCACGCACGGCGCTGGAGGCGGGAGCGAGCCTGATGATCGTCAACGCCGAGACCACCCCGTACGACGACCTCGCCGAGGTGGTGCTGCGGAGCGACACCAGCGCCACGCTCACCGCGCTGGTGGATGCGCTCCGGTCACCCTGACCTGGCCGAGCGGACCACCTCGGCGACCGCCTCAGCGATCGGGACGTCGCCGGCGACGAGCTCGAAGGTGGCGCCGATCGTGCCCGGCTCCTCCAGGCAGGCGGCGAGCACGGCCGCGACGTCGGCTCGGGGGATGCTGCCCCGCTCCCCAAGCGTCGGGACGCCGGTGCGGACCCGGCCGGTCCCCGGCTCATCGGTCAACCCGCCCGGCCGGACGATCGTCGCGTCCAGGCCGCTGGCCACCAGGAGGCGGTCCCGGGCGTGCATCGCGGCGAGGTAGTGCCGGATCGCGGGCGGACCCTGCAGGGGGTCGTCGGCCGCCATGGAGGACAGCTGCACGTAGCGCCGCACCCCCTCCTGCACACAGGCATCGATGATGCGCAGGGCGCCGTGCAGGTCGACCCTGAGGGTCGCATCGGGTCCGGTCGAGGAGCCGGAGCCCGCGCAGAACACGACCGCGTCCACACCCGTCACCGCGCCGTCGAGGTCGCCCTCGAGGTCAGCGACGCGGATCCGCGCCCCGAGCTCCTGCAACGGCTGGCCACGGGCAGGGTCGCGCACCAACGCGGTCACCGACCGGCCGCGCTCGAGCAGCTCCCGCACCAGCAGCCGCCCGGTCCCACCGGTCGCTCCGACGACGAGCACAGACATGGAGACCTCCCAGCGCCAGCCATCCGACGCCGGGCTGGAGGTCAGCCCAGCAGGGCCAGCTTGCCCTCACCGTAGCCCTCGATCGTGACGGTCCAGTCGTGTCGGACGGACGGGGTGGTGGCCATCTCGGCCAGATCCTCGGCGACCTCGCCGGGGACGGGATCCAGGCTCTTCAGCGCCACGTGCGGGGTCGACGGGCTGTTCAGCAGCCTGGCGGCGACGTTGACCACCTCGTGGAAGAACTCGAGCAGGTCGCCCTCGAGGCCTCCCGACTCCTCCACCTCGGCGAGGGTCTCCTGGGGCGGCATCATCCCGATCGCGGCGCCGGCCGCCGCCGCCAGGGTCAGGTCCGCGACCGCCATGGCCGCGGCTTCGCCAGCATCGAACCGGTAGCCGGCGAGGTAGCTCGGACGATCCGGGGTGAGCGTCAGGGGCGACCCGGGCCGGACCGTCACCGACTGTCCGACCAGGTCCCGGAGCAGGTCACGGAAGGAGGCCCGCGCCGGGAGAGGGCAACGCGCGCTCACGGGGTACCTCCTCGGCTCACAGCGCGCCGGCCAGGGCCTCATCGAGGGAGGCTGGGGTGAACGGCTTGCTGACGAGGAACCGTGCGCCGTGGGTCCTGGCGAGCTCGTGCATCTCCGGCGTCGACTCCGAGGTCACGAAGCCGAACACGGGGGTGATGCCAGCGTCGTTGAGGGCCTGCAGGAGCTCGATACCGGACATCTCGGGCATGTTCCAGTCCGACAGGACGAGGTCCGGGGCTTCGGCCTGGACGACGCCCAGCGCCTCCTTGCCGTCCACGGCCTCGATGATGGTCGCGCCCGCGACCCGGTCGAGACCGGACAGCGCTCGCTTGACGATGGCGCGCATCGCCTTGCTGTCGTCCACGACGAGGATCTTCACCTCGGGTCCTTCCGTCGCTCCTGCCCGCGGGGGACGCGGGCGGTCTGGGCTGCTGAGGAGGCGCGGCTCGGTCAGCGCGACTCGCGCGCGAGCAGGCTGATGACGACCAGCTCCTCCTCGCAGGTCATGCCGATCCTGTCACGAACCGCGGTGCCGGGGACGCTCACGTGGTAGTCGCGGCCGCTCGTGACCGACGGCAGCGACAACTGGCAGCTGCCCGCCAGCGTCGACTTCACGTTCCCGCCGGCCATGTTGGCGAGTTCCCCGACGGCGTCGGAGACCTCCTCCTCGCCGATCTCGTCCGGCTCCATCGCGAACATCAGCGCCGCCACCTCGGTGGCCTTGTGCTCGGTGAGCTGGATCGTGACGGCACCCTCGAAGTCACCGGTGATCTGGACGACACCGGTCGCCACCCGCTGGTCCGGCCGGAACACCGGCGCATCGTGGTACGGCTCGAGCGTCAGGCCGAGCATCGCGGCCCAGATGTCGCTGATGATCCGATCGAGCTCGACGGTGGGGGTCTCCATGGTGCGTCCTCGTCTCAGGCAGGCCGGTAGGTGGTGGCCGTGCCGGTCACCAGCCGGGTGAAGTTCGGGTCGATGTTCATGGTGGTCTCCGAGGTCCCGAGCACCAGGTGACCGTCGGGCTTGAGCACCGACCGGCACCTGGCCAGGATCTCCTGCTTCGTCTTGAGGTCGAAGTAGATCAGGACGTTGCGCAGGAAGAGCACATCCGTGTACGGCACGAAGGGCCAGGGTCGCACGAGGTTCAACGCCCGGAACTCCACCATCGACCGGATCTCGTCCTTGATCCGCCAGTAGGACCCGTCGCGCTCGAAGTAGCGGACGAGCCGGCTCGCGGGGAGGCCGCGGTTGACCTCGAGCTGGGTGTAGCGGCCCGAGGCGGCGCGGCCGAGCATGTCGGCGGACAGGTCGGTCGCGATGATCCGAAGGTTCCAACCCGCCAGTTGTGGGAAACGGTCCTTGAGCAGCATGGCGAGGCTGTAGGCCTCCTGCCCGCTGGAGGACGCCGCCGACCAGAAGGTCAGTGCTCGCTGCGTTCTCCGGGCCTGGATCAGCTGCGGGATGATGGCCTCCTCCAGCGCTGCCCACAGGGTCGGGTCGCGGTAGAAGGAGGTCTCGTTCGTGGTCATCGCGTCGACGACCATGTCCCGGAGCTTGCCCGTGTGGTCCTTGCGGAGCCTGGAGACCAGCTCGCCGAGGTCGGCCGCGCCCACCTGGCGAGCGATCGGTGCCAGCCGGGACTCCACGAGGTAGGTCTTCGACAGGTCCAGGACGATCGCGGAGGCCTCCCGCACGACCTCACGGACGTAGTCGACGTCCGCTGGGCTCAGGTGGCTCATGCGCGCACCTCCTGCGCCGGACGGTCCCCCTTGGAGGCAGCGACCCGGCGGGCGATCTCCCCCGCGAGCTCACCGAGCGGCAGCACGGCGTCGACGGTGCCGGCCTCCACGGCCGCGCCCGGCATGCCCCAGACCACCGAGGTCGCCTGGTCCTGCGCGAGCACGTGTCCCCCGACGTCGCGCACGTGCTGCGTTCCCCGGCGGGCGTCGTAGCCCATCCCGGTCAGGACCACGCCGAGCAGGCCGGCGCCGTACACCGCCGAGGCGGTCCGGAACAGCACGTCGGCTGCGGGACGGCAGGAGTTCTCGAGCGGGCCCTCGGTGAGCTTGGTGTAGACCTGGGGGCCGCGCCGTTGGACCTCGAGGTGCTTGCCTCCCGGTGCGAGCAGCACGTCACCTGCCCGAACCGGCTCGTTGTCCCCCGCTTCACGCACGTGCAGGGCGGCGCTGTGGTCGAGCCGCTCCGCGAGCAGACGGGTGAACATGGGTGGCATGTGCTGGACGATGAGGACCGGGACCGCGAGCCCGGCAGGCAGGGCCGGGACGAGCTCCGCCAGGGCGTTCGGACCACCGGTGGACACCCCGATCACGACCGCCTGGACCGGCATCTCGATCTGCGCGCTGCCCCGGCGCCGAGGTGCAGGTGGCGGGACGGGCGTGCTCGGTCGCGCTGGGATCGGACGGCCGGTCGCCCCGGGCCGGGACGGCAGCGGCTTGCCGGTCAGCGCCGCGATCTTCGGGACCAGCTCCTCCCGGATGCGCTCCATCGCCTCGGTGACGCTGCCGACGTTGGCGGGCTTGGTGACGTACTCGTTCGCCCCGCTCATCAGGGCTTCCATCGTCACCGCAGCCCCGCGCTCGGTCAGGGTGGAGAACATGATCACCGGGAGCCGTGGGTAGCGCTTGCGCAGCTCCTTGAGCGTCTCGAGCCCGTCCATGACCGGCATCTCGACGTCCAGGGTCACGAGGTCCGGGTTGAGCTGCTCGATCTTCTGGAGCGCGATCCGGCCGTTCGGCGCGGTCCCCACGACCTCGAGCCCCGGCTCCTCGCTGAGGACCGTGGTCACGATGCGTCGCACGACGACGGCGTCGTCGACGACGAGGACCCGGGGGCGCATCATGCGGCCACCTCGCGCATCACGGGGTGACCCCCAGCAGCTGGAGCTTCTCACGGATCACGGCGGCCGTGAACGGCTTCATCGCGTACTCGTCCGCACCGGCCTCCAGCGCACGGACCATGTGGTCCATGTCGCCCTCGGTGGTCACCATGACGATCTTGATCGAGGACAGCTCGGGGTTGCCCTTGACCTCGCGGACGAAGTCCAGCCCGTCCATGACCGGCATGTTCCAGTCCACGAGCGCGAGCCCTACCGGCGCTTGCTCCGCGAGCATCGCCAGTGCCTCGCTGCCGTTGGCAGCCTGGATGGTCTCGAACCCCAGCTCACCCAGGATCCGTGCCAGGATGGCCCGGGTTGCCCGGGAGTCATCCACCACGATGGCCCGCATCTCGCCTCCGCCCCACTCGACGACGGTTGGTCCGCACCGCAGCGGTCCGGGGATCGGACCGGATCGGTCCCCTGCCCTGTCGGCCGGACGGAGGCGTTCCGTAGCGGAGCGGCCGAGGTTGCCTGGGTCAGGTCTCGATCGACCGACAGCGACACCCCGGGCCGGCGCGTGTGCGCCGGCCCGGGGTGGGTGGGTGGGTGGGGTGGTCAGACGGTGACCGGGTCCTTGTCCTTGGTCCGGGACGGCGTGACCGCCACCACGGGCTGACCCTCATCCTTGGCGCCCTGCACGACCGCCTGCAGATCCTTGGCGACCGCACGCAGATCCGTCGCCGCCTCCTGCGCCCGACCCGCACCCT
>JBKHDS010000132.1:0-6661 GCA_046541215.1 Nitriliruptoraceae bacterium | reverse complement strand
AGCCAGTCCGACGACTACACGCTGGTCCTCGGCCAGTCCCCGCGCAGGCGGGGGTGATCCCTTCGCCTTCCTCGTGCGCGTTCCGGTCGAGGTCCAGTCCCCGCGCAGGCGGGGGTGATCCCGTCGAGAGCGGCGCGCAGACCATCCGCCTCCCCCAGTCCCCGCGCAGGCGGGGGTGATCCCGGCGACCATGGCCTGTGCCAGGACATCCTCCTCCAGTCCCCGCGCAGGCGGCGGTGATTCCAGCAGCTCGACCGTGGCGGCGAACGCGAGTTCCCAGTCCCCGCGTAGGCGGGGGTGATCCCCGGGAGCGCCGACCTATGGCCGACACAATCGCGCAGTTCCAGAGCAGGCGTGGGTGATTCCGAGGTCGTCGTAGTCGAGAGGGCCGCCCCACCAGTGCCCGCGCAGGCGGGGAGCGATCCATGCGCCGCGCACCACGCAGGGGTGAGTCCCACGTGGGGGTGCAGGTGCAGGGTCGCTGAGCCTCACGCATGAAGGCGGTCCACCGTGCGAGGCTTGGAGCTCCACCCCGGGAAGATCACCTCCGGGCGACGGCAACCGGGTGCTCCACGGCCGACGTGCTAGGCGCCGTCGGCGACGATCCAGCTTCCGCGGGCGATGGTGTCGACCCGGCCGCGGCGCTTGAGGGCTTGGAGGATGCCTCCCAGGCTGCGTTCCTTGTCCTGACGGCCGCCCTCGACCAGTCGACGGTGGATCTCGCTGGGCGACAGCGCACCACCGTCGGTGCGGAGGACCTCCACGACGGCATCTGAGTGGCTCAGTTCCGCGAACGGTGTCGGGGTGGGCCCACCGGTCCGCAGATCGGTGAGCTGGACCCGGAGAGCACGAACCTCCGACTGCAGCCGGGCGAGCTGCTCCTCCTTGTCCCGCAGCTCAGTCTCGATTCGCTGTACGTACTCCACCCGTGTCTCCATCTGACCAAAATAGCAAACAAACTCTGAACTACTAGTTTGTATCAGGGGCGACCGCTGAGGGAGGCGGTTGCCGTCGGTAGGCTGCCGGCACCGTCGCGGGTGGTTATCGCGAGGGCCCCGGAACGCGCGGAGGCTCGCGCGGAGCTATACGCGGACGTCCCGCCCCCGTAGCTCAGTGGATAGAGCGTCGGTTTCCTAAACCGTGCGTCGCAGGTTCGATTCCTGCCGGGGGCGCCGCAGGACCGCCTCGGAAGGCACGCGCATGCGACCGATGTCCGACGAGGAGCGTCGCGGCTTCCTCGCCGCCGGCGCGCCGACCGCGGCGCTAGCCACCACCCGCGCCGACGGCCGTCCCCATGTCGCGCCGATCTGGTTCCTCCCCGACGGCGACGACCTGCTCTTCACCACCTGGCACGCCAGCGTCAAGGGCCGCAACCTCGCACGGGACCCTCGAGCTGCGATCAGCGTCGACGACCCCGCTTTCCCGTTCTCCTTCGTGATCATCGAAGGGACCTGTGCCCTCAGCGATGACCCCGACCAGCTCGGCGTCTGGGCGCACCGGATCGCCGCGCGCTACGTCCCCGCTCACCGGGCGGAGGAGTACGGCCGACGCAACGCGGTCACCGGTGAGTTGCTCGTCCGGCTCTCACCGGCGCGCATCACGACCGGTCGTGGCGTCGCGGACTGAACCCCACCACCACCGGCCGGATGCTCCTACCCTCTCCTCCCGGCGGCTCACCGAACCATCTCTCCGTCCGGGAACACCCCAGGCCCCCGGCGCGTTGAGCCACCGTCGAGTTCCCACCTCCGCCTCCGCCCCCTCCTCGAGGTCCCCGTGCGCACCTGGTCACGTCGCCGCTGGCTCGCCGCCGCCGCCGGGACAGCCGGCGCCGGCCTGCTGCTCGGACTGCCGACCGCGATCATCCCGAACCCGATCTTCGGACGGCAGATCGAGGCGCCGGCCTGGAGCTACCTCGCCTTCGCGGTGACCGCGGTGCTCAGCGGCCTCCTGCTCGCCACCTACGTCCGCGAGCCCACACCGGTCGGCGCGATGGTGACCGGTGACGAGCCGCAGGTCAGCGACGAGGACGCGAAACGGTTCACCGTCGGCGGGCTGCTGGCGTTCTTCGCGATCGGGTGCCCCACCTGCAACAAGCTCGTGCTCATCGCGCTGGGCACCAGCGGCGCGATCAACTGGTTCGAGCCGGTCCAGCCGCTGCTGGCGCTGGCCGGGATCGGCGTGCTGGTCTGGGCGCTCAGGCGCCGGCTGCGCAACGAGGTGGCCTGCGACGTCCCCGCTCTCAGGTGACGACGCCACGGGTCCGTCTGGAAGCCGGCGACACCCACGTCGAGGTGGATCCGGCGGACGGGGCGCGGCTGACCTCGCTCGTCGTCGACGGCCGTGAGCTCCTGGTCACGGGCTCCGGAGGCGGGGTCGGGTACGGCTGCTTCGTGATGGCCCCGTGGGCCGGTCGGCTCCGGGACGGCCGCGTCAGCGCCGATCGCCGCACCCTGCAGTTGCGCCGTGAGCCGGACGACGGCCACGCGCTGCACGGGCTGGTCCACGACCGACCGTGGACGCTGGAGGCCACCGGCCCGGACCGTGCACGGCTGCACGGCACGGTCCCGGCGGCCTCCCTCGATCGCGCCGACCCGTCCGTGGGAGCCGACGGGTGGTTCACGCGGATCGACCTCGTCCAGGACATCCACCTCCACCCCGACCGGCTGGAGTTGCGCCTGACGGCGACACCGACCGCACCAACGCCCTGCACCCTCGGATGGCACCCCTGGTTCCGTCGCCACCTCGACGACGCCGAGGTGGTGCTCGACGTGCCGGCGGCGCAGGTGCTGCGCAAGGACCGCGTCGGGATCGCGACCTTGGAGACCGTGCCCGTCCCCGCCCCACCCTGGGACGACGCCTTCACCGGCCTGACGGGCCCGGTCCGGCTGCGTTGGCCCGGGATGCTCGAGCTCGAGCTGCACAGCGATGCACCCGTGGTCGTGGTCTTCACCGGCCGGACCTACGGCGTGTGCGTCGAGCCGCAGTCCGGCCCACCGGACGAGCCGAACCTGGCTGAGCGCCGCATGGCCGGTCCCGATGATCCGCTGACGCTCACGTCCACCTGGCGGTGGCGGACCGCCTAGTCGCCCTCGTCTCGCACCGCAGACATCGGCGCGACTACCGTAAGTCAACGCAAGCTTCGGCAGGCATCCGAAACCCGCCGCGCTCGCGTGCGCGCGGCGGGCCACCCGGGCGCGCGACAGGACCAGCCCATGAGCGACCAGGCGGGCACCCCGCTCCCAGCACGTGTGCGCCGCGACCGGATGCTCACGCTGCTGCGCGAGAAGGACTTCCTGCGGGTCAGCGAGCTGGCCGAGCGCTTCGACGTCTCCGAGGTCACGATCCGCGGGGACCTCGACGCCCTGCACGACCGCGGGCAGCTCCGTCGGGTCCGGGGAGGAGCGGTCGCGCGTGCGGTCCCGCCGATCGAGCGCCGGTTCGAGGAGGCGGAGATCGCGGCCGCCGCGCAGAAGCGGGCGATCGCACGCCTGGCTGCGGCCAGCGTGCAGCCGGGGGACACCATCGTCCTGGACGTCGGCACGACCACCACGGCTCTGGCCCAGGCGCTCGCCGCCCGGACCGAGCTCGAGGACGTCACGATCTTCACGAGCTCGCTGACCATCGCGCTGGCCCTGGAGGCCGCCGAGCCCCGCCTGACGGTGGTCGTCACCGGCGGCACCCTGCGCAAGAAGCAGCACTCGCTGGTCGAGCCGCTCGCGGGCCTCGTGCTCGACACGATCAACGCGGCGACCGCGTTCATCGGCTGCAACGGCATCGACGTCGAACGCGGGGTCACCAACGTCAACCTGCCCGAGACCGAGATCAAGCGCCTGATCCTGCGCGCCTCGCAGCGCCGCGTGGTGTGCGCGGACAGCACGAAGCTCGGCCAGGTCGCCCTCGCCCACGTCTGCGACCTCGACGACGTGGACACGCTGATCACCGACGAGAAGGCCGACCCGGAGCTGGTCGCCGCGCTCCGAGATACGGGGCTCGAGGTCGTGCTCGCCGAGGTCACCGACGCCGACGATGAGGCACCACGATGACGACCTGGACCACCGTGCTGGAGCTCCCCGTCGAGCCCGCGACCGCGGTCGTGTACGAGCACGGCTGGCAGTCCTGGAGTCCCGCAGGGGTCCAGCGCATCACCGCGACCAGCCCGCGACCGCAGCGCGAACGCTGGCAGACGATGGCCTTCCGGCCCGAGCAACCCGCCCCGCCGACCGGCTTCCAGGCCGAGGGCCTGCTGGCGGTGCAACCGGCGGCCGGCGCACCCGTGACGATCCTCGCCAGCCCCGACCCACACCTCGAGGTGGCGTCGATCCGGCTCGAGCTGCGCGGGGAGGTCGCGACCGTCACGACCGACGGCGAGGTGGCCGTCCGCGAGCACGGTCCGGACCTGGTCGCGGCGCTCGAGGAGCACGCCGAGGCGCTCGCCCACCACCTCGGCGTCCCCGACGGCGGCACGACCCGCACGCTCGGGACGGGCTGGTGCTCCTGGTACGGCTACTACCACGACGTGACCGAGCGGATCGTGCTCGACGAGCTTGCTCTCATCGAGCAGCACGGGCTGGCCGTGGACACCATCCAGCTCGACGACGGCTACCAGACGGGCATCGGCGACTGGCTGGATCGGCGCACCGACGCCTTCCCCCGCCCGTTGGCAGAGCTGGCCGCGCGCATCACCGACAGCGGACGCACCGCCGGCATCTGGACCGCCCCGTTCCTGGTGGGTGCCGACAGCCAGCTGGCCCGGGAGCACCCCGACTGGCTCGTCGGCGGTGCGCTCGCGAGCGACCACCACTGGGGGCAGCCGATCCGCGTCCTGGACGTGACCCACCCGGATGCCGCCGAGCACCTGCGCGAGGTGCTCGCCACCCTGACCGAGTGGGGCTTCACCTACCACAAGGTGGACTTCCTCTACGGGGGAGCGCTGCCGGGGCGGCGATACGGCGACGTGACCCCGCTCGAGGCCTACCGGCTCGGCCTGACCCTCCTGCGCGAGGCGATCGGCGAGGAGGCGGTGCTGCTCGGCTGCGGCGCCCCGCTCCTGCCGTCCATCGGCCTGGTGGATGCCATGCGCATCTCGCCGGACATCGACCCGAGCTTCGCACCGCCGCTCGGCGACGTCAGCCAGCCCTCGGGCCATGGCGCCGTGCGCATGGGACGGGCCCGCGCCTACCAGCACGGCCGCTGGTGGCTGAACGATCCGGACTGCATCACGGTGCGTCCCGCGATCGAGCGTCGCGCGCTATGGGCGGGCGAGCTCGCATCCCACAGGGGTCTCGCGGTCTCCGGCGACCCGATCTCCGCCCTGGACGCCGACGGCCTGGCCTGGACGCGCGAGCTCCTCCGCCCACCGGCCCGTCGCGCCGCGCGGTGGCAGCCCGACCCGGACGACCCGCTCGGCGGGGGGTTCGCCGAGGTGGCGGCCCGGTGAGCGGCCGCACCCCAACCTGCGCGAGCGAGGAGCCCCGATGATGCGGACCGGCGTGTGCTACTACCCCGAGCAGTGGCCACGGCAGCGGTGGGAGACCGACGCACGCTGGATGGCGGAGCTCGGGCTGGACCTGGTCCGCATCGGCGAGTTCGCCTGGAGCAGCTACGAGCCGCAGCGGGGACGGTTCGAGTTCGGCTGGCTGGACGAGGCGATCGCGACCCTGGCTGCGGCCGGGCTCGAGGTGGTGCTCGGCACCCCGACGGCGGCCCCGCCGGTCTGGCTCGTGCGTGAGCGACCGGAGATCCTCGCGGTCGGACCGGACGGACGACCGCGGGCCTACGGCTCCCGGCGCCACACCTCCACCTCGTCGCGGGCGTACCGCGAGGAGGCGGCTCGGATCGTCGAGGTACTGGTGGAGCGGTACGGGCAGCATCCGGCGGTGGTGGCCTGGCAGGTGGACAACGAGCCGGGCAACCACGACTCAGCCCGGTGCTGGAGCCCGGAGTCCGAGCGGGCCTTCCAGGCGTGGCTGGCGGCGCGGTTCGGCGGGGACATCGACGCCCTGAACGCGGCCTGGGGCACGGCCTTCTGGTCGATGACCTACCCCGCCTTCGACGCGGTCGCCCTGCCCCGGCCCACGGTCACCGACCACAACCCCTCGCTCGAGGTTGCCCACCTGGTCTTCGCGGCCGAGCAGGCGGCCGAGGGGCTCGCCGAGCAGCGTGCCATCATCGCGGCCGGGAGCCCGGGTCGGGAGGTGTTCACGAACCTCTACCTCGGCGACATCGACATCGACCCGCGCCAGGTGGCCCGGCCCACCGGCCTCGGCTCGGTCGACATCTACCCGCACGGGCTCGAGGACGCCGCCGCGGTCGGGTTCGTGCTCGACCTGGCCCGCGGGTCGGCGCTCGGGCGGGACGCCGGCCCGCAGGCCCGCGGGGGCCGCGCGTGGATCGTGGAGCAGCAACCCGGCCCGGTGAACTGGACCGGCGACAACCCGGCCGTGCCGACCGGGCAGGTCCGGCTGTGGTGCTGGCAGGCCGCCCTGCACGGGGTGGAGACCCTGCTGTGGTTCCGGTGGCGGGCAGCACGGGCCGGCCAGGAGCAGCACCACGCGGCCCTGCTGCGTCACGACGGGACCCGCAGCCCCGCCTGGGACGAGGCGGCCCGCTTCCTGCGCGAGCTCGCGGAGGTCCAGGCGACGTCACCGCAGCTCCTCGAGCG
>JBKHDS010000131.1:0-6673 GCA_046541215.1 Nitriliruptoraceae bacterium | reverse complement strand
GGAGGCCCCCACCGAGCCGCTGCTGTTCCTCAAGCCCTCCTCCAGCGTGATCGGCCCCGGGGAGCCGATCCGGCTGCCCACCGACCTCGCCTCGGAGGTGCACCACGAGGGGGAGCTCGCGGTCGTGCTGGGCGCGCTGCTGCAGCGGGTCACCCCCGAGCAGGCGCTGGCGGGCGTGTTCGGCGCCACGATCGCCAACGACGTCTCCGCCCGGGACCTCCAGCGCAGCGAACCGCAGTGGTTCGGGGCGAAGGGCTTCGACTCCTTCTGCCCGCTGGGGCCGGCCATCGCGGTCGGGCTGGATCTCGCGGACCTGAGGATCCGCACCTACGTCGACGAGGAGCTGCGGCAGGACGGCACGACCGCCGACCTCATCCAGGGGGTCGCGGACCTCGTCAGCCGGGTGTCGCAGATCATGACCCTGCTGCCCGGTGACGTGATCCTGACCGGGACCCCCGCCGGCGTCGGGCCGATCGAGCCCGGGCAGCGCGTCCGGGTCGAGATCGATGGCATCGGGGTGCTCGAGAACCCGGTGGTCGACCGCAACGCCCCGAGCCCGCCGACCAACGGCCAGGGCTGAGGCGTCAGTTCGCCTGCGCGACGGCGATGTTGAGCGCTGTGGCGTAGCCGAGCCAGGCGAGGTAGGGCGCGAGCAGCCAGGCCGCCACCCGGTCCACACGCGCCATCGCCACCAGGGTCGCGAGCACGACCGCGTCGAGGACGACGATGACCCCGATCGCGGCCGTGAAGGCCTCCTGGCCGAAGAACACCCACGGCCACACCGCGTTCAGCACCAACTGCAGACCCCACAGCCCGAGCGGCACCGCCACGGCCCGCCCGTCCCGCGCCCGCCGCCAGACCCGCCAGGCTGCCACCCCGATCAGCACGTAGAGCACCGGCCACACGACCCCGAAGGCCCAGCTCGGCGGTGCCCAGCCGGGCCGCTCCAGGGCGAGGTAGCGCCCGGCGACGTCGCCGCCCTGCAGCACCGATCCGACCCCGCCGGCCGCGAGCGCGAGCAGCACCCAGCCGACGAGCGCGAGCCCGTCCCTGGTGCGGTCGGGAACCGTTGGCGTCATGCGTGACCCTCCCTCGGTGGTGATGGGGGACCTTCGCGTCGCCGGCTACCGTCCGCGCTGCACGCGGACCCGCCGAGCCGAGGAGCCGAGGTGGCCGACCTGCCGAACATCCTCGCGGCACGGTACGCCAGCGACGACATGGTCGCGCTGTGGGAGCCGGCCGGCAAGGTCCGTCTGGAGCGGCAGCTGTGGATCGCGGTGCTGAGGGCCCAGCGCGACCTCGGTGTCGAGGTACCGGATGGGGTCGTGGAGGCCTACGAGCGGGTCGCGGACGACGTCGACCTGGCGGCGATCGCCGCCCGGGAGCGCGTCACCCGGCACGACGTGAAGGCTCGCATCGAGGAGTTCTGCGCCCTGGCCGGCCACGAGCACATCCACAAGGGCATGACCTCCCGGGACCTGACGGAGAACGTCGAGCAGCTCCAGATCCGCCGCTCGCTCCTGCTCGTGCGACGCCGCGTGCTCTCGGCGCTCGCACGGCTCGCCGAGCGAGCCGGCGAGTACCGCGCGCTGGTCGTGACCGGCCGATCGCACAACGTCCCGGCCCAGGCCACCACGCTCGGCAAGCGCTTCGCCTCCGCCGGCGGGGAGCTCCTCCAGGCCCTGCACCGGCTCGATGACCTCCTCGCCCGCTACCCCCTGCGGGGCCTCAAGGGACCGGTGGGGACCCAGCAGGATCTGCTCGACCTGCTCGGGAGCGCGGAGGCCGTCGAGGAGCTCGAGGCCCGCACCGCCGACCACCTCGGCTTCCCCGCCCGGCTCGGCAGCGTCGGGCAGGTCTACCCGCGCTCGCTCGACCTCGACGTCGTCGCGGCGCTGGTCCAGGTCGCGGCCGCCCCCTCCAGCCTCGCGACGACGCTCAGGCTCATGGCCGGGGCGGAGCTGGTGACCGAGGGGTTCCAGCCCGGCCAGGTGGGGTCCTCCGCCATGCCGCACAAGATGAACACGCGCTCCTGTGAGCGCATCGTGGGGCTGAGGCACGTGCTGGCCGGCCACCTCGCGATGGTGAGCGGCCTGGCGGGGGACCAGTGGAACGAGGGCGACGTGTCCTGCTCGGTGGTGCGTCGGGTCGCGCTGCCCGACGCCTTCCTCGCGCTGGACGGCCAGCTCGAGACCTTCCTCACCGTGCTCGCGGAACTCGGTGCCTACCCGGCGGTCATCGAGCAGGAGCTCGCCCGGACCCTGCCGTTCCTGGCGACCACGAAGGTGCTCGTCGCCGCGGTCCGGGCCGGGGTCGGCCGGGAGACCGCGCACGAGGCGATCAAGGAGCACGCCGTGGCCGCGGCGCTCGAACTACGTGAGCAGGGACGTTCCGACAACGACCTGCTGGACCGGCTCGCCGCCGACGACCGTCTGCCGCTCAGCCGTGCCGACCTCGAGGCGTTGGTGGCCGACCCCCTGACCTTCACGGGCCGGGCGGTGGACCAGGTCGATGCCTTCGTGGCCACCGTGGCCGACCTCGTGGCCGCGGATCCGGACGCGGCCCGCTACCGGCCCGCCACCATCCTGTGACCCCCGCCGCCGTGGCCTGGCACCTCGGGCCTCGGCAGGACCCGACCTGCCCCTGTCCACCCTCATCGACGCCTGCGGAGGCACCGTGAGCAGCGACCACCAGCCCGAGGAAGCACCCACCTCGACCGTCCCGAGCGCCCCGACCGAGGAGGACCGGCACGGCCGGATCGAGCTCGCCTACGGCCTCGACGACCGCCCCCGTCCCTTCCTGAAGGCGCTGGCGCTCGGCGTTCAGCACGTGCTGACGATGTTCGGAGCGACGGTCGCGGTGCCCTTCATCGTCGCGCCCTTCCTCGGGTTCGACGAGCGACAGCTCGCGATCCTGCTCAGCGCGGTGTTCCTCACCGCCGCGGTCGCGACCGTGCTGCAGGTCGCCGTCGGCTCCCGCCTGCCCATCGTGCAGGGGATGTCCTTCGCCTTCCTCGGTCCCGTCATCGGGATCGCGGCGGCCTACCCCGGCGAGGATGCGATGCGCTACATCGCCGGCGCCATCATGGCCGGGGCGCTGGTGGAGATGCTGGTCGGGTTCGGCGGGCTCGGCGGGCTGCTGCGCCGCTACGTCACCCCGATCACGATCGCGCCGGTGATCGCGCTGATCGGGTTGTCGCTGTACGACGCCGCGGTCATCAACGCCGAGGGCAGCTGGTGGCTCGCCCTGGCGACGGTCGCTCTGATCCTGCTCTTCGCTCTCGTGCTCGCGCCGAAGGTGCGGCTGTTCTCGCTGTTCCCGATCCTGCTCGCGGTCCTGACCGCCTACCTCGGCGTGCTCGTCCTGTCGCTGCTCGGGGCCATCACCCCCGGGAGCGCGATCCACGTCGACTTCACGGTGGTGGGACAGACCCCGTGGTTCCGCGGCTTCGAGGTCGGTGGCGGCGGGGTGCTCTTCCCGTGGGGCACCCCGCTGTTCGACCTCGGGTTCTTCGTCGCCATCCTGGCCGCCTACCTCGCCTCCATGATCGAGTCCTTCGGGGACTACCACGCGATCTCGCGCATGGTCGGGCAGGGCGACCCGGACGCCCGCACCATCGACCGGGGGCTCGGGATGGAGGGTGTCGGCTGCTTCCTGACCGGGCTGCTCGGCGGGTTCGCCTCGACCTCGTACTCGGAGAACATCGGGCTGGTCGGCCTGACCAAGGTCGCCAGCCGCTACGTGGTGGTGCTCGGCGCCGGGGTGCTGCTCCTGCTCGGGCTGGCCAGCAAGGTGGGCGGGGTCATCGCCACCATCCCGGTCCCGATCGTCGGCGGCGTCTACCTGGCCCTGTTCGGGCTCATCGCGGCGATCGGGCTCGCGAACCTGCGCCGGGTGGACCTCGACTCGCAGCGCAACCTGATGATCGTCGGGTTCGTGCTGTTCATGGGCTTCGTCGTGCCCCGCTACTTCAGCGCCTACGCCGGTGACGACTGGACCCTGTTCGGCATCGAGTGGCTGACCTCCGTCGTGCGTGCGGTCGGTAGCTCCGGGATCGCGGTCGCCGCGGTGCTCGGCCTGCTGCTCGACAACCTCATCCCCGGGAGCGATGCCGAGCGAGGGGTCGGGACCTACGACCTGCCCGGCGCCCGCAGCCGCCGAGGCGCCGACGCCTGAGGCCCTCACGCGCGACGACCGTCCCGCCCCGGCACCCGTAGGCTGAGCGCGTCCCCCTCCTCGAGGAGCACCGTGACCACCCCACCGAGCCCCCGTACGCGGTTCTGTCCCGCGCCCTCCGGCTGGCTGCACGTCGGCAGCGTCCGTGCGGCGCTGTACAACTGGCTGCACGCCCGCCATCACGGCGGCAGCTTCGTGTTCCGCATCGAGGATACCGACGCGACCCGCGCCACCGAGGCCTCCATGCGCTCGATGATCGAGGCGCTGGAGTGGGTGGGGCTGGACTGGGACGAGGGCCCGGTGCTGACCCCGGACGGCACGCTGTCCTCGCGCGGGGAGTTCGGCCCGTACCGGCAGTCCGAGCGGCACGCGCTCTACGCCGCGGTGGCGCGGCGGCTGGAGGAGGCCGGGCACGCCTACCGCGACCATCGCACCGCCGAGGAGCTCGAGGCCTGGCGTGAGGCGCACCGCACCGGCGCGGGCGAGGGCCCCCCGGTGGTCAAGGCCGAGGCGTTCGAGCACACCCGGGAGGAGCTGGAGCGCTACGCCGCGGAGGGGCGGCCAGCGAGCCTGCGCCTGCGCACCCCCCTCGACGGCGAGGTCGTCGTCGAGGACCTCGTGCGCGGCGAGG
Source organism: Nitriliruptoraceae bacterium (assembly GCA_046541215.1). Taxonomy (GTDB): domain Bacteria; phylum Actinomycetota; class Nitriliruptoria; order Nitriliruptorales; family Nitriliruptoraceae; genus T1Sed10-7. The sequence goes on along the minus strand of JBKHDS010000131.1, from coordinate 1,866 downwards.
TCCGCTTCGCCTGGTCGACCATCTCCGACCCGGTCATCCAGCGCTCCGACGGCACCGCCACCTACCCGCTCGCCAACTCCGTCGACGATCTGGCGATGGGCATCGATCTCGTCTGCCGTGGCGAGGATCTGCTCTCGGTCACCCCGCGCCAGGTCCTCCTGCACGAGCTGCTGCTCACCGACGGGCTCCTCGACGACGCGCTCGCCGAGGTGGAGCTGCCCGCGCGGGCGCCGGGCTTCGGCCCGGTGCAGGCCTTCGCCCACCTGCCGATGGTGGTCGGCATGGACCGCAAGAAGCTCTCGAAGCGGCACGGCTCGGTGTCGATCCAGGAGTTCCGGCGTCAGGGTTTCCTGCCGGAGACCCTGCGCAACTACCTCGCGCTGCTCGGGTGGTCCCCGGGGGACGGCCGCGAACGCCTCAGCGACGAGGAGCTCGTCGCCGAGTTCGACCTCGCCCGGGTCGGCCGCTCACCGGCCGCCTTCGATGTGGACAAGCTCACCGCCTTCAACGGCGAGCGGATCCGCGAGCTCGAGCCGATGGAGCTCGCGCTGCGGCTGCTGCCCCAGCTCGACGGGACGGTGCGGGAGGAGCACCTGCTGCACCCGCCGGTCAGCTCCGAGCAGCTCGCGATCATCACGGGGCTGGTGCCCCTGATCCAGGAGCGCATGCAGCGCCTCGACGAGGTCTGGACCTACGCGCCGGCCTTCCTCGCACCGGAGGTCGAGCTCGACGAGGCGTCGGTCGCGAAGGTGTTCACCAAGGCCGGGGCCGTCGAGGCGCTCGAGGCAGCCCACGAGGTGCTCGCCACCACCGCCTGGAACACCGACGCGATCGAGGTGGCCCTGCGCGCCCTGCCGGAGCGGTTGGGTGTCGGTTTCAGCAAGGTCGCCCAACCGATCCGTGTGGCGGTCACCGGCTCCTCGGTCAGCCCGCCGCTGTTCGAGTCGCTCGCGCTGCTGGGTCGGACCCGGTCGCTGGAGCGGATCGAGGCGGCCATCCCCGTCGCACGCCAGGCCCGCGGCGGGAACTGAGCACTCGAGCGCGTAGCGACGGCGGCGGCCGCCCGGAACACGTCCCGCCTTTGCCAAGCCGCACCCGGCTGCGTACCCTCCGCACCCGCGCGTGCAGCAGGGCGCGTGACCACCGATCGGGGGTGGTGTAATCGGTAACACGACTGGTTCTGGTCCAGTTATTGAGGGTTCGAGTCCTTCCCCCCGAGCTGGCGGACCGCGGTGACCCGCGGTTCGACCGCGGAGCCAGGTACGTGTAGGCTCCGCGCAGCCCGACCGTCCGCGGTCGGGTGTCCTACGAGCCCCCGTCGTCTAGCGGCCTAGGACGCCGCCCTCTCAAGGCGGTAACGGCGGTTCAAATCCGCTCGGGGGTACGTTCCGGACCACAGGTGAGGCAGAGGTGCGACCCGTCCTGGGTCGCACCTTCTGCATGTTCCGGGACCTGCGCTGCGCCTCGATGAGCGAATCGCGGTGGGGCCGATCGCTCCCGCGGCGCGGCGTGCGAGATGGTGGGTCCGCTGCGGTGTCAAGGGTCCAGCGATCCTGAGCCGAGGACGACCCGAGCATGTGCCAGGGGGCAGTGCCCGGAGGGATGAACAGACGTCGGCAAGCGTTCATCCGTGGTTCACCTACGACCGGCCTCGTGGCTACCAATGCTCCGTAGCGTTCCTCCCGTTCCACCCACCTCTCCCTGCTCCCATCGGAGCTGCGAACACAGGAGCTGCACCACCATGCGTATCCCCACCCGACGGGCTGCGGCGCTTGTCGCCGCTCTCGCCCTCACCGCTGCCGCCTGCGGCAACGGCGACATCGAAGACACCTCGCCCGACGACGAGACGGCGCAGGAGGACACCGA
>JBKHDS010000130.1:0-6708 GCA_046541215.1 Nitriliruptoraceae bacterium | reverse complement strand
ACCCACGCCAGCACGAAGGGCAGGAGCAGCAGCACCCGCGGCGCCAGGTAGCTGCTCCCGCCGACCGCGAGGTGGAGCAGCCCGAGCACCGCCTGGGCCGGGGAGGGGTCGAGGCTGGTGCCGAAGGCGCCCGCCGTGCTCCACCCAGCGACGTGGTCGCTCAGGAACGCGGCGGGGCTCGCCGGCCACGATGCCAGCTGGCCACCCCGCAGCGCTCCCGGTCGCAGCAGCGGCCAGGTCCCGACCAGCGCGAGCACCAGGAGCAGGGCACCGCTGATGAGCACCGGGCGCCGGCGGATCAGCGCCCTGGCGCGCGCCGTCGCCGTCGCGGGCTCGGGGGCGGGCACATCGCTGGCCGGCGCCTCATCGACGAGCGCCGTGTCCCCACCGGCGACCCAGGACGCCATCGCCTCGATGTAGGCCCGGATCCGTGGCGTGAGCCGACCGAACAGCTCGGCCAGCTCGGCATCGGTCCTCACGCGCTGCTGCTGGACGTCGCGCCGGTACCGGCGCGTCTCACGGAGGTGGACGAGGTTCCACAGCCAGGCGCGGACGGTCTGCCAGGCGTCCGAGAAGCGTCGCGTCAGCAGGAAGCCGAGCGTCTTGGCGACCCCGACGAGGAGGAAGAGCGGCAGGACCAGGGCGAGGCGCAGCGGCCCGTAGTTCTTCAGCAGCGTCGCCAGGGCGTTGCGCTCGTCGAAGTAGCGCGGTCCGAGGAAGCGCGTCTGACCGAGCCGGAGGTAGTTGGCGGCGCCGGCCGCGTGCGTGGCCGTGGCCTGCGGGACGACCTCGACGTCATGGCCAGCCAGCCACGCCCGCCAGCACAGATCGAGGTCGTCGCGGAAGACGTGGTAGCGCCGGTCGAGACGACCGAGGCCGTCGAGCGCACCGCGGCGGACGAGCATCCCCGCCGTCGACACGTACAGGGCGCGTCGCTGCTGATCCCGCTGGCCCTGGTCGAGCTCGTCGATCTCGACACCGGTGTCGACCCGGCCGGTGAGGTCGATGGTGGACCCGACCGCCTGGAGCCGCTCCGGTGCGTCCCAAGAGCACAGCTTCGGCCCGACGATCGCCAGGCGAGGGTCCCGCTCGAGGGCATCGACGAGGGTGGCGACGGCGTCCGGTGCGAGCTGCAGATCGTCGTGCAGCAGCAGCACGTACGGCGCGGCATCGGCGGCGCGAGCATCCAGCGCCATGGACACCGCTCCAGCGAAGCCCAGGTCACGATCGGCCACGAGGACCCGGTGCTCACCGAGCCGCTCGAGCAGCAGCTCACGGCTCCCGTCACCGCTGGCGTTGTCGACCGCGACCACCTCGATGGCCGTGTAGGTCTGTGCCGCGAGCGCGTCCAGGGCCTCAGGTAGCCAGGTCCGACCGTCATGGGCCACCAGGACGGCCAGGACGGTTGGCGACGCACCCGTCGCGGTCGGAGCCGACACGGTGAAGGTGACCTCCAGGCGGACGCAGCGTCAGGGACACGCGCCGGACCCGCTCGCCGGGTGGCTCATCGGGAGCGTCGGGCGTCCCCTCAGGGCCGCATCCACCACAGCGGTCGCTCAGCGGTGCTCGGTCACGCGCGAAGGGGCAGGCTACCAGCCACGCCCCACCCCACCCGGACCGCGCGGCCCCGGGGACGGTGGCATGGTGGACGGCCTACTCGGCGAGCTCCCGGACGCTCGCGAGCCGTCAGGCGGTCAGCCGCTTCGCGCGCCGACGCTCCCGCTCCGACAGGCCACCCCAGATGCCGAAGCGCTCGTCGTTCGCCAGCGCATGGTCGAGGCACTCGCTGCGCACCGGGCAGGTCGCGCAGATGCGCTTGGCCTCGCGGGTGGATCCACCCTTCTCCGGGAAGAACGCCTCCGGATCGGCATCCAGGCACTTGGCTTCCAGCATCCACGCTCGATCGTCCGCGTCGAACGCCAGCTTCGTCGCGAGCTCTGCGAGCACGGGCACCGAGGCCTCCTACCGTGCGACAACCGTGGAACTACACGGCTGTCATCCTGCACGAGACCGACGGGCCCGTCAAGCCCCCAACCACCATCCCTAGTGGTCACCGAGCCTGACCGGTACGACACGTTGGGCTGCAGCCCGGCCTGGACCGACCACCAACGCCGACGGCCCGCGTACCGGACGCGGGCCGTCGGATGTGCGCTGCGGTGCGCTCAGACGAGGTCCTCGAGCGCCTCACGCAGGCGCAGGAGGCCGTCGCGGAGCCGGGACTTCGCCGTGCCCTCCGGGATCCCGAGGACCCGCGCGACATCCCGGTAGGTGTGTCCGCCGAAGTAGGCCAGCTCGATCGCCTCGCGCTGCCGCTCGGTGAGCGTCGCGAGCGCCTTGCGGACCTGCCAGTGGTCGAGGTTGACCTGGACCTCGTCGGCGACGGCATCGAAGGCGCGAGGCTCATCGCGGCGCGAGACCCGATCGTCGCGGTCCCGGCTGGCCTGCTCGCTGCGGACCCGGTCCACGGCCCGCCGGTGGGCGAGCGTCGTGATCCAGCCCGAGGCCGTGCCACGCTCGGGGTCGAACCGGTCGGCCTTGCGCCAGACCTCGACCATCACCTCCTGGGAGACCTCCTCCGCGAGCGAGCGGTCCCGCAGGACACGCAGGGCGACGCCGAGGACCTGAGGCGACACCCGGTCGTAGAGGCTCGCGAACGCCTGCTGGTCACCTCCTCCGACCGCGACGAGGAGTTCCTCGGTCGCCAGGTCCGCCCACGACGTCCGGGCGACGCTCGCTGCGGGAGTGGTCGGGATCGCTGTGGCTGCCACGTCGGCTCCGCTCGGCTCGGCGCTGCTCAGGTCGCTGCTACTCAGGTTGTCGGCCGTACCAGCGTGCCGAGGTGTACAGGTTCTGTCAAGCCAGCTGTACAGCTTCTCGTCGAGGTATCGGTGCCTGCACCGGTGAGGCCACCTCCGGTCGTACAGCCCACCAGCGGCGCGGGAACCCGCCGGATCGCCCAGGAACGTCGAAGGAGCGCTCTCTGCACCGGGAGAGGCACCTCCGAGACACCCTCTGCCACAGGATGCAGAACCTCCCCGAGTTGCCGCGGAACCTCGACACCTGCACCGTGCAGGTACTGTGCGGTGGGCGCGCGACCGATCGCGGGAAGGTGGGTCAGACGCGTGCCGGCACCTCGCCGTAGAGGGTGGTGCGTTGGCGGGCGGGGCGGCCGGCGGCGTGGGCGGCGGCCTCGAGCTCGTCGATGCTCTTGCGGACCCCGTGGCTGGAACCGGCCATGCGGGAGATCGTCTCCTCCATCAGGGTGCCGCCGAGGTCGTCACAGCCGCCACGCAGCAGGTCGACGCCACGTTCGAGCCCGACCTTGACCCAGGACAGCTGCACGTGGTCGATGGCGCCCTGCAGCAGCAGCCGGGCCACCGCATGGACCCGCCGGTCGTCCTCGAAGGTCGACCCGGGCCGGGCCACACCGGCCAGGTAGATCGGTGCGAGCTGGTGCACGAAGGGCAGCGGCACGAACTCGGTGAACCCGCCGGTGTCCTCCTGGATCGAGCGCAGCAGCTTCAGGTGCGCGACCCAGTGCCGCGGCTCGTCCACGTGCCCGTACATCATCGTCGATGACGACCGGATCCCGAGCTCGTGCGCGGTGGTCACCACCTCGATCCACTGCGCCGTGGGCAGCTTGCCCTTGGTCAGCACCCAGCGGACCTCGTCGTCGAGGATCTCCGCTGCGGTCCCTGGGATCGATCCCAGCCCCCGCCGTTTCGCCTCCTCGAGCCACTCCCGGATCGAGATCCCGAGCCGGGTCGCGCCGTTGACGACCTCCATGGGCGAGTAGGCGTGGATGTGGATGTCCGGGACCCGCTCCAGCACCGCGTCGAGCAGCTCGAAGTACACCTCACCCGGCAGGTCGGGGTGGATCCCCCCCTGCATGCACACCTCGGTCGCCCCCAACTGCCACGCCTCCGCCGCCCGGTCCGCGACCTGGGCCAACGACAAGGTGTAGGCATCCGGATCGTCGCGGCGCTGCGCGAAGGCACAGAACCGGCACCCGGTGTAACAGACGTTGGTGAAGTTGATGTTGCGGTTCACGACGTACGTGACCGTCTCACCCACCCGCGCCGCACGGACCTCGTCCGCCGCGGATGCGAGCGCCTCCAACTCCACCCCGGTCGCCTCGAACAGCCGCAACGCCTCCGCGTCGTCCAGCACCCGGCCCGCCTGGGCCTTCGACAGCGCCGCCGCCACCTCCCGCCGGATCGTGGACCGCGCCGGCCCCTCCGCACGCGGCGCGTTGGACGCCAGCACCCCCTCGGCGATCACATGCACGTCCCCGAACACCGCCCGGTGCACCGCGTCCTCACCCGCCGCCGACCGCGCGTTGCGGCCATCCGCCGCCGACCCCGCCCCCGCGTCGCCGTCCAACACCTCCGCCATCGCCTCGGTCAACGCCCCCGAGGTCACCTCCGGGTCCTGCCACGGCTGCCCCTCGGGCACCACCCCCGGCCGGGCCAACCCCTGCTCGTCCGCCAGCGCCGCCACCGGCCCCCGCATCCGGCCCGCGAGCCACGGATCCGGCACCCGCGCATGCTCCGGGTAGACCGGCAGCCGCTGGGTCAGCACGAACCCCTCCTCGGCCGAGCGCGCCGCCAGCTCCTCCAGCTGCGGCCACGGGGCCTCCGGGTTCACGTGATCCGGGGTGACCGGGGACACCCCACCCCAGTCGTCGATCCCCGCCCGCAGCAACGCCGGGAACCGTCCCGGGGACAGGTTCGGCGGCGCCTGCAGATGCACCGTGGGCCCCAGCACCACCCGCGCGGTCGCGATCGTCGCCAGCAGATCCTCGAAGCTCGGCTCGGGATGATCGCGCATCGCCGTGTCCGGCTTCGCCCGGAAGTTCTGGACGATGACCTCCTGCAGGTGCCCGTACCGGCGGTGGCTGTCACGCAACGCCAGCAGCGTGTCGATCCGCTCGACCAGGGTCTCCCCGATACCGATCAGCAACCCCGAGGTGAACGGCACCGACAACCGCCCCGCGTCCTCCAGCGTCTGCAGCCGCCGCGCCGGCACCTTGTCCGGCGCGTTGTGATGCGCCTGGCCCTTGGCCAGCAACCGTTCCGAGGTCGACTCGAGCATCATCCCCATCGACGCCGACACCTGCTTCAGCGTCGCCAGATCCGCCCAGCTCATCACCCCCGGGTTCAGGTGCGGCAACAGCCCCGTCTCCTCGATCACCAGGATCGACACCGCCCGCAGGTACTCCAGCGTCGAGGCGTACCCCCGCGCCTCCAACCACTCCCGCGCCACCGGGTACCGATCCTCCGGCTTGTCCCCCAGCGTGAACAGCAACTCCGTGCACCCCGCCGCCTGCCCCGCCCGCGCCACCTCCAGCACCTGCTCCGGGGACCGGAACGCCGGCACGTCCCTCCTCGGTGGCCACGCGAAGGTGCAGTACCCGCACGCATCGCGACACAGGTGCGTCAACGGCACGAACACCTTCCGCGAGTACGTCACCCGCCGCCGACCATCCGGCGCCCGCCCCCACGCCCCGTCCGCGTACCACGGCGCCGCATCCCGCACCCGCGAGGCGACCTCGAGCAGCCGCTCCAGATCCCCACCCCGGCAGGTCAACAACGCCGCCGCCTCCTCACGACGCAACGACCGGCCCTGCTCCGCCCGACGCAACGCCCGCGGCCGCAGACGCCCCAGCACGTCCAGGTCCACCTCGGTGTCCACGCCGGCCAGGTCGCTGTCGGCCACGATCGGTTCCGTTCTCGGGGTGCGGGCCCGTACCGTAGCCAAGGGCATGTCCGGCCTACCATCCCCCGTCTCCGGCGCCGCGACCCACCGGTGTGGCGCTTCGGACCCGACCCGATGAGGGTGAGGAGGACGCATGGGCGTGGTCGTGCTGGCCGGCGGGGTCGGCGGCGCGCGCTTCCTGCGGGGGCTCGCACGGCGGCGACGCCCATCCACGATCGCCGCCGTGGTCAACGTCGGCGATGACCTCGAGCACCTCGGGCTGCGCGTCAGCCCCGACCTCGACTCCATCACCTACTGGCTCGCTGGCGTCGTCCACCCCGAGCAGCAGTGGGGCCGTGCGGACGAGACCCACACCGTCGCGAGCGAGCTCCGGCGGTTCGGGCACGAGCCGTGGTTCACCCTCGGCGACCGTGACCTGGCCACCCACCTGCACCGCACCGCTCGACTACGGGCCGGCGCGACCTTGAGCGAGGTGACCGCCGAGGTCGCGGCGGCCTTCGGCATCGAGGTGCGGCTGCTGCCCGCGACCGACGATCCGGTCGAGACCCGCATCGCGACCCTGGACGGCCGTGATCTGCACTTCCAGGAGTACTGGGTCCGCGAGCGTGCCGCCCCCGCGGTCGGCGGCGTGCGGCTGGCCGGCGCCGAGGACGCGCGCCCCGCGCCGGGGGTGCAGGAGGCGATCATGAGCGCCGAGGCGGTGCTGCTGGCACCCTCCAACCCGGTCGTCTCGATCGGCACCATCCTGGCGGTGCCGGGGGTCCGCGCTGCCGTGCGCGACACCCAGGCGCCGGTGGTGGGGGTCTCCCCCATCGTCGGCGGCCAGGTCGTGCGCGGCATGGCGGACCGCCTCCTTCCCGCGGTCGGCGCCGAGGTGTCCGCGCTGGGGGTCGCCCGTCATTACGGCGAGGTGCTCGACGGGTGGGTCGTGGACGAACGCGACCGGGCGCTCGCGGACCAGGTGCGCGAGCTCGGCGTGGCCTGCGAGGT
>JBKHDS010000129.1:0-6753 GCA_046541215.1 Nitriliruptoraceae bacterium | reverse complement strand
GTCCTGCCCGTGGCTGTGGTCGGCCGGCGCCGCCTGGTCGCCCGGCGCTGGGGCGTGCGCTACCGGGCCGCCGTCGCTCTCCCAGCCCCCAGCCACGACCGCGCCGGCGCCGACCGGCACCGCCGCGGCCCCAGGCTCAGGCGCGACCTCGGGCTTGAAGAAGGCCCGGTAGACCACGGGGAACAGGTAGCCGGCGGTGAACAGTCCCGAGAAGACCATCACGCCGGCGGCGATCCCGTCACCGGCCTCCAACGCCCCGGTGACCAGGGTGAACTTGCTGACGAACCCGCCGGCCGGGGGCAGGCCTGCCAGGCTGAAGGACGCCAGGCCGAAGGCGATCATCGTGAAGGGCATGCGCCGGCCGATGCCGTCCAGCTCGCTGACGTGGTCCTTGTGGGCCGCGATGTGGATCGCACCGGCGGCGAAGAACAGGGTGATCTTCGCGACGCCGTGGTTGAGGATGTGCAGCAGCGAGCCCTCGAAGCCGCTCGGGGTGAGCAGCGAGAAGCCGAGCACGATGTAGGCCAGGTGGGCGATCGTCGAGTAGGCCAGCCGCCGCTTGAGGTGGTCCTGGCGCAGGGCGATGATCGAGGCCACCACGATGGTGATCGCGGCGGCGTAGGTCAGCACCTGGCGGGCGTCGATCCCGGCGAGCGCCTCGGGGCCGAGCACGAAGCCCAGGAAGCGGCCGAAGGCGAACACGCCACCCTTGACGACCGCCACCGCGTGCAGCAGGGCGGACACCGGGGTGGGGGCGACCATCGCGCCGGGCAACCACCGGTGTAGCGGCAGCAGACCGGCCTTGGTACCGAACCCGACCGCGAAGAGCGCGAACACGACGACGGTCAGGCCGGTACCGAGCTGGTCACCGACGAAGCCGCCGGGGGTGAAGGACAGCTCCCCGGTGGTGGCGATCACGATCATCATGGCCAGCAGCACCAGCGCCCCGCCGGTGAGCAGGTAGCCGAGGTAGGTCCGACCGGCGGTGAGCGCCTTCCCATCGCCCTTGTGGGTGACCAGCGGGTAGGTGGTCACGGTCAGCAGCTCGTAGGCGATGAAGAAGGTCAGCAGGTCCCCGGCGAAGGCCACACCGAAGGCAGTGGCCAGACACAGGCTGTAGAAGGCGTAGAACCGGGTCTGGTTGCTGGCGTGGTCGCCGCGCATGTAGCCGATCGCGTAGGAGCCGGCGAGCACCCACAGGAACGAGGCGAGGACCGCGAAGATCGTGCCCATCCCGTCGGCGGCGAGCGAGAGCTCGTAGCCGGGGACGAGCTCGCCGAGGACGGTGGTGGGGACCCGGCCGTCGAGCACCTCGAGCGCCGTGGCAGCGACGATGCCGAAGGTCACGAGCGCACCGACGACCAGGCTCGCGTCCCGCACCGAGGGGGTCCGGCGGGTCAACCCGATGACCACCGAGGTCACGACGGGCACGACCACCGCAGCCAGGGGCAACAGGGACGTGGTCTCCATCGGCCTCCCGTTGCATCGAGGTCCGGGGCGGGCGACCGCGGGGCGGTCGGGGTTCGGTCGGGCGGATCGGGTGCTGCGGTGCGTGGGTGCGCCTGGTGGGGCGCGGCGAGCAGGCGGTGTGACTGGCACCGCAGGCGTGCTTCGACCGAGAGAGAGTAGTCCAGCCGCGGGAGGTCTTCGGACACCTGCCTACCGCGTGGTCGGGCGGGGCCGGTACGGCGGATCGGGCCGGCTGATGCACGGAACCTCTCCCAAGAGAGGTTCCGTGCGCAGACGGGGGTCGTGCGGGGCCAGCGCGTGCACAGAACCTCGCTCTGGAGAGGTTCCGTGCGGTCGCGGGGTGGGGGGTGCCGGGCGTCAGGCGTCGGGGGCCGGTGCGTCCAGGGTGACCGGCGCCAGGGCGGGGTGCGGCCGTAGCACCACCGCCGCGATCACCAGCGCGACGAGCGCGAAGGAGACGCGCAGCCCCACGAGGTCCGCCACGAGCCCCACCACCGGTGGACCGATGACGAAGGCGAGGTAGCCGACGGTGCCCACCGCCGCCACCCCGGCACCGGGCGAGTCGGACCGGCTGCCGGCTGCGGCGAACACCAGCGGCACCGTGACCCCGAGCCCGGCGCCGACCGCGGCGAAGCCCGCGAGCGCGACCGGCAGTTGCTGGCTGACCACGACCGCGGCGAACCCGGCGACGGCCAGCGCACCGCCGGCTACCACGACCCGCCCGGCGCCGAGCCGGCGGACGAGCCGGTCACCGACCAGCCGGATCGTGGTCATCGCGGCCGTCACCGCGACGAACCCCCAGCCGACCCGGCCGGCCTCCACGCCGAGCTCGTCGGCGAGGTGGATCCCTGACCAGTCCCCGGCGGTGGACTCGCCCAGCGCGGAGGCGAAGGCGATGAGCGCGAGTGGCAACAGCGGCCCGCGTGGCAGCGCGAGGCGGGGTCCGGTGGGGGCCGAGAGCCGGTCCTCGATCCGCAGCCCCGGGGCGGCCAGCAGGGCGAGGAGCGCGATGGCGCCCGCGATACCGGCGAGGTGCGTGGCGACCGACACGCCGGCTCCCATGGCCACCGAGCCGATGAGCGCCGCGAGCAACGCGCCGACGCTCCAGGCACCGTGGAAGCCGATCATGATCGACCGCTCGTACTGCCGCTCGACCCCCACGCCCTGGGCGTTCATGCCGACGTCCATCGTGGACCCGCTCGCCCCGAGCAGCACGAGCACCCCCACGAGGGTGATCGGGTCGCCGGCCAGTCCGGCGAGCGGCAGCAGCACCACCGTGCCCGTCGCACCGAGCAGGGTCAGGCGCCGGCTGCCCAGCCGTGCCGCGATCGACCCGGACATCACGAGGCCGAGCACGACGCCGATCGCCACCCCGGAGAGCACGAGGCCGAGGGTCGCCTCCCGCAGCGAGAGGGCGTCGCGGACGTCGGGCACACGGACGATGAACGAGGCGACGCCGAGCCCGTTGGCGAGGAAGGCGAGGGTCACGGCGCGCCGGCCGCGGCGGACGGCGGCAGGGACGGGTAGGGACATGGACGCACCGCTGGTCACGGGCCCGGCAGCATCCGGGCTGACCCCTGAGCCTACGCCCCGAGGCCCCGGGGGTCGGTCCTCGCCGTGAACGGCCTGTCACCACCTCGACGCTGGGACCGAGGTGGTGGGCCGGTGCCGGGGCCGGCCACCAGCCGATGGTGCGGTCGACGAGGTGGCGCGGGTCGGGCCCCTGGCACCGGCGCCGGGTCAGCCGGTGCTGTCGGCCAGGTAGCGGTCCTTGATCGCGTCGACCACCCCGGCATCGGCGAGGGTCGTGGTGTCGCCGAGCTGCTTGTCCTCGGCGATGTCCTTCAGCAGCCGGCGCATGATCTTGCCCGAGCGGGTCTTCGGCAGGTCGTGGGTGAACAGCAGCGAGGCCGGCTTGGCGATGGGCGAGATCATCGTCGCGACGTGCTCGCGCAGCTCGCGGGCGAGCGCCTCGTCCCCGTCGATCCCGCCACGGGGGCTCACGAAGGCCGCGATCGCCTGGCCGGTGACCGCGTCGGCCCGACCGACCACGGCGGCCTCGGCCACCGCCGGGTGGCTGACCAGGGCGGACTCGATCTCGGTGGTGGACAGGCGGTGTCCGGAGACGTTCATGACGTCATCCACGCGGCCGAGCAGCCAGAAGTAGCCATCCTCGTCGCGCTTGGCGCCGTCGCCGGCGAAGTAGCGGCCCGGGAAGCGCGACCAGTAGGTCTGCTCGTAGCGGGCCGCGTCCCCCCAGATGCCGCGCAGCATCGACGGCCACGGCTCGTCGAGGACGAGGTAGCCGCCGCCGGGCACGCCGACCTCCACACCGAGGTCGTCGACGATGGTCGCGGAGATGCCCGGCAGCGGGAAGGTGGCCGAGCCGGGCTTGGTGGTCGTCAGCCCCGGCAGTGGGGTGATCATCATCGCGCCGGTCTCGGTCTGCCACCAGGTGTCCACGATCGGGCACCGGCCACCGCCGATGACCTCGTGGTACCACATCCACGCTTCGGGGTTGATGGGCTCGCCGACGCTGCCGAGCAGCCGCAGGCTGGACAGGTCACGCGCTGCAGGGTGGTGATCACCCCACTTCATGAAGGCGCGGATCGCGGTCGGGGCGGTGTAGAGCTGGGTCACGCCGTACCGCTCGATGATGTCCCAGAAGCGGCCCTCGTCCGGGTGGTTCGGCACACCCTCGTACAGCACCGAGGTCGCTCGGTTGGCGAGCGGCCCGTACACGATGTAGCTGTGCCCGGTCACCCAGCCGATGTCGGCCGCGCACCAGTAGACGTCGGTGTCGGGACGCAGGTCGAAGACGTGCCGGTGGGTGAACGCCACCTGGGTGAGGTAGCCACCGGTGGTGTGCATGATGCCCTTCGGCTTCCCCGTGGTCCCCGAGGTGTAGAGGAGGTAGAGGAGGTCCTCGCTGTCCATCGGCTCCGGCGGGCACGCCGCCGGCTGGTCGTCGACCAGCTCGTGCCACCACACGTCCCGGTCGGCGGCCATCTCGACGTCGTTGCCGCCGCGCCGCACCACCAGGACGTGCTCGATCGTCGGGCACTGGGCCACGGCCTCGTCCGCGGCGGGCTTGAGCGGGGAGACCGCCCCGCGCCGCCAGCCGCCGTCGGCGGTGACGAGCACCCGGCAGTCGGCGTCGTTGATGCGGTCGCGGAGCGCGTTGGCGGAGAAGCCCCCGAACACCACCGAGTGGACCGCACCGATCCGGGCGCAGGCCAGCATCGTCACCGCGAGCTCGGGGATCATCGGCAGGTAGATGGCGACCCGGTCACCCTTGCCGACGCCGAGCGCCTTGAGGGCGTTTGCCGCGCGGCCCACCTCGGCGAGCAGGTCGGCGTAGGTCAGGGTGCGGGTGTCGCCCGGCTCACCCTCCCAGTGGTAGGCGACCTGGTCGCCGTGGCCGGCGTCGACGTGGCGGTCGAGGCAGTTGGCGCTGACGTTGAGCTGTCCGCCGACGAACCACCGCGCGTAGGGCGGCTCCCACTCGAGCACCGTCTCCCACGGCCGCACCCACTCCAGCGCCTCGGCCTGCCGGGCCCAGAACGCGAGCCGGTCGGCCTCGGCCTCGGCGTGGAGCGAACGGTCGGTGATCGACGCTCCCGCGGCGAAGTCGGCGGGGGGCGGGAAGGTCCGCCCCTCCTTGAGCAGGTCGGCGATGGCATCGGACGGCATGGTGGATCGATCTCCCGGTCGAGTGCGGCGTGCTCCCGACCCGGAGCATAGGCACGCGCTCGCCTAGCCCTGCGCCCCACCGGTGAAGGTCCAGGCGGCGAGCGCCAGGCTCGGCGTGACCACGACCCCCGCCCCGAACTCCCCGTCCGCGTAGCGGTCGTCGTTGCCGATCCCGAGCACCTGGCCCGGGGCCAGCGCCGCCACGAACCCCTGGGTGAAGCGCAGGTTGGTCACCGGCCGTGTGACCGCGCCGTCCTCGATCAGGAACGTCCCGTTGCGGGTCAGCCCCGTGGCGGAGACCGCCTTGGGCTCGAGCACCCGGACGTAGTTGAAGGAGGTCACGAGCAGCCCTCGTTCGATACCGGCGACGAGCTCCTCGGGGCTCTGCTCGCCGGGCGTGAGCACCATCGAGCTCGGTGCTGCCCCGAAGCCGGCCCCGAAGGGCAGGGCGTCGCCGGTGCTCACCGCGTCACCGCCGAAGCGCTTGGCGGTGCGGCGGTCGTGGGCGAGCTGGCGCGGGACGCCCGCCTCGATCAACGGGTAGCGGGTGTGCGGGGTGCCCTCCGCGTCGAAGGGCAGGGCGATCGCCCGCGGGTCGGTGGGGTCCTGCCAGAGCGTGAGCGAGGGGTCGAGCTGCTGCTCACCGAGCCGGACGAAGGAGCCTCCGTCGAGGTAGGACTTCGCGTTGAACCCGTACACGGCCAGGAAGGTCAGCAACGTCGCGGCGGCCTCGGGACCGAGCACGACCGGGTAGGTCCCCGGCGCCAGGTCGATCGGGTCCTGGCCGTCGCGGGCGAGCCGGGCCGCACGCGCGCCGGCGGCAGCGGCGTCCAACTCCCCGAGCCGGGTCGAGGTCTGGTGCGCCGAGCCCGCCGAGGTCGCCGAGCGGTGGATGCCGTCGATCGTCGCGCGGGTGGTGGAGCCGGCGATGCGCTGGCCGGCGGTGGACGCGAAGGCCGTCCAGGTCGCCTCCGTGTCGAGGTAGCCGGCGGCCTCGAACCCCGGCCCGGCCGCGACGAAGGCCTCCACGCCCACGGCCCGCTCGTCGGGGCTCGCCGCGGCGGTGGCCTGGTCGTGGTTGCCGACGAAGGTCGCCTCTCCCGGCGGGGTCGCCCCCGGCCAGCCCGGATCGACCGGCTGCAGCGCGGCGGAGGCGAGGGCGGTGCGCACGAGCTCGGCGAGCTCCTCCTCACCGATCCGGGTGGTGCTCGCCGAGGTGGTCCGTCCGTCCAGCGCGAGGGTGAGCGCCACCTCGACGCTGTCCTCGCCGACGTGCTGGTGGATGAAGGAGTTCGCGAACCGGGTCAGGCCGTGCCGGGTGCGCGAGACGCGGACGTTGGCCTCCACCTCGCCGTCCTGGGCGGCGCCGAGGTCGTGCACCAGGGCGACGACCCGGTCGGCGAGCGCCTGCAGGTCGTCGAGGGAGGAGATGGTGGTGGACATCGAGGTCGTCATGCTCAGCCCTTCACGCCGACGCGGACACCGCGGAACCGGGCCGGGGCCGCCGGGTGCCCCGTGTGGCCGACCTGCATCGGCTGCCCCTTGCCGCAGTTGGGTACCCCCCAGGGCAGCCACTCGTCGCGGCCGGCG
>JBKHDS010000128.1:0-6807 GCA_046541215.1 Nitriliruptoraceae bacterium | reverse complement strand
CGATCATCCCCCCGCCGGTCCCCCCCTCCGGGCCGAGGTCGATGACGTGGTCGGCGGTCTTGATGACGTCGAGGTTGTGCTCGATGACGATGACGGTGTTGCCCTTGTCCACCAGCCGGTGCAGGACGTCGAGCAGCCGGCGGATGTCCTCGAAGTGCAGCCCCGTCGTGGGCTCGTCGAGGATGTAGACGGTCTGTCCCGTGGCGCGCTTCTTCAGCTCGCTGGCGAGCTTGACGCGCTGCGCCTCGCCTCCCGACAGGGTCGTGGCCGGCTGACCGAGCCGGACGTAGCCGAGACCGACGTCGTGGAGGGTCTGCAGGTGCGCGGCGATCGCCGGCTGGTTCGCGAAGAACCCGAGCGCCTCCTCCACCGGCATCTCGAGCACGTCGGAGATGGTCCGCCCCTTGTAGTGCACCTCGAGGGTCTCACGGTCGTAGCGGCGGCCCTTGCACACCTCGCAGGGGACGTAGACGTCCGGCAGGAAGTGCATCTCGATGCGCAGCGTCCCGTCACCCTTGCACGCCTCGCACCGGCCCCCCTTGACGTTGAAGGAGAACCGGCCGGGCTGGTAGCCGCGGACCTTGGCCTCGGGCGTGGCGGCGAACAGCTTGCGGACGTGGTCGAACAGCCCGGTGTAGGTCGCCGGGTTGGAGCGCGGCGTGCGGCCGATGGGTGACTGGTCGACGACCACGGCCTTGTCGACGGCCTCGAGCCCGAGGATGCGCTCGTGGGCGCCGGGCCGGTCGCGGGAGCCGTAGACGTGCCGCATGAGCGCCCGGGAGACGATCTCGTTCACGAGCGAGGACTTCCCCGAGCCCGACACCCCGGTGACGCACGTGAAGGTCCCGAGCGGGAAGGCCACGTCCACCCCCCGCAGGTTGTTGGCCCGCGCCCCCACCACCTCGATGCTCGCGCCGCTGCCCGAGCGCCGCTCGCCCGGCAGCGGGATACGCCGCTCACCCGACAGGTACGCGCCCGTCAGGGACCGTCGCGTGAGGCGCTTCAGCCCCTCCACCGAGCCGCTGTGCACGATCTGGCCACCGTGTTCCCCCGCGCCGGGTCCGATGTCGACGACGTGGTCGGCGGCGTCGATGGTGGCCTCGTCATGCTCCACGACGATGAGGGTGTTGCCGAGGTCGCGCAGCCGCAGCAGCGTGGCGATGAGCCGCTCGTTGTCGCGCTGATGCAGCCCGATGGAGGGCTCGTCGAGGACGTAGAGGACGCCGACCAGGCCCGCACCGATCTGGGTGGCGAGCCGGATGCGTTGCGCCTCGCCACCCGAGAGGGTCGCGCTGGCCCGGTCGAGGGTGAGGTAGTCCAGGCCGACGTCGAGCAGGAAGCGCAGCCGGGCGCGGATCTCCTTGAGGACCCGGGCACCGATGAGCTGCTCGCGGTCGGTGAGCTCGAGGTCGGCGATGAAGGCGTCGGCGGCGCCCACCGACCGCGCGGTCAGCTCGGCGATCGACAGACCCCCGATGGTGACGGCCAGCACGATCGGCTTCAGCCGGCGACCGTCGCAGGCCGGGCAGGGCACCTCGCGCATGTACTGCTCGATCTGCGCGCGGGCGTGATCGGACTCGGTCTCGCTGTGCCGCCGCTTCAGCGAGGTCAGGACCCCCTCGACGCGGGCCCGGTAGGAGCGGCGCCGGCCGTAGCGGTTGGTGTAGGAGACCTGGACACGCTCCCCGGTACCGTGCTGCACCCCGTGGCGGACGTGCTCCGGCAGGTCCTGCCAGGGGGTCCTCGGGTCGGCGCCGAGGTGCTCGACGGTGGCGCGCAGCAGCTGCCGGTAGTAGGAGGACTGGGCGCCGGTCCCCCAGGGCAGGATCACGCCCTCCTCGACCGACAGCGCCGGATCGCCGAGCACCAGCTCCTCGTCCACCATCAGCTGCGTCCCGAGACCCGAGCAGGCCTCGCACGCGCCGTACGGCGAGTTGAAGGAGAAGCTGCGCGGGGCGAGCTGGTCGTAGCTGACCTGGCAACGGGGGCAGGCCAGGTGCTCGGAGAACACGAGCTGCTCCGGCGGTGGTGCCGAGGCCCCCGCGGCCTCGGCCGCGGCGAGCTCCTCACGGCTCGGCAGGACCTCGACCATGGCGATGCCCTCGGCGAGCTGCAGCGCGGTCTCGATCGAGTCCGACAGCCGCCGGCGCAGGTCCTCCTTCTGCACGAGCCGGTCGACGACCACCTCGATGGTGTGCGGGCGGTTCTTCTCGAGCTTGCCGACCTCCTCCAGCGCCACGACCTCCCCGTCGACACGCACCCGGGCGAACCCCTCGGTCCGCAGCCGCTGCAGCAGGGCGACGTGCTCCCCCTTGCGACCCTGCACCACCGGGGCGAGCACCTGGTAGCGCGTGCCGGACGGCAGCTCGTGGACCTGGTCGACGATCTGCTCGGCGGTCTGGCGGGCGATGGGCTCGCCGCAGCGGGGACAGTGCGGCTGGCCGATGCGGGCGTAGAGCAGCCGGAGGTAGTCGTAGATCTCCGTGATCGTGCCCACGGTGGAGCGGGGGTTGCGTGAGGTGGACTTCTGGTCGATGGAGATCGCCGGGGACAGCCCGTCGATGAAGTCCACGTCCGGCTTGTCCATCTGGCCGAGGAACTGCCGGGCGTAGGCCGACAGCGACTCGACGTAGCGGCGCTGCCCCTCGGCGTAGATGGTGTCGAAGGCCAGGCTCGACTTGCCGGATCCGGACAGGCCGGTGAACACGATCAGCGCGTCGCGCGGGAGGTCGAGGTCGACGTCCTTGAGGTTGTGCTCACGGGCGCCGCGGACCGTGATGCGGTCGCGCTGGAGCGTGGGTGGCACGGAGGGGGTGGTGGGCACGACGGACTCCGGCGAGGGGGACGCCGCGGCGCCTGCAGGACGGGCGTCGAGGTGGCGCGGTGGCCAGGGCCAGGCAGGACGAGGCTACCGAGCAGCTCCGTGCCGCCCCGCCCGCCGGATGGGTCGAACGTCTGGGACGAACCCCCTCCGCCAGAGGCGGCGCGGTCCTATGCTCAACCTCCACGACGCGTCCCGCACGCCGCACGTCGCGGGGAGCGCGTGTCCGCTGCCGTCCCGCGACCAAGCGAGCCCACCTTGCGCATCGCCTTCTACAGCACGAAGTCCTACGACCGCGCCTCCTTCGAGGAGACCAACGAGCAGCACGGGCACGACATCACCTTCCTCGAAGCCCGCCTGCAACCCAACACCGCCGCGCTGGCTGACGGGCACGACGTCGTCTGCGCCTTCGTGAACGACCGCCTCGACACCGAGAGCGTGCACCGGCTCGCCGACGCCGGGATCGAGCTGCTGGCGCTGCGCTCGGCCGGCTTCAACCACGTCGACATCGACGCCGCGGCTGAGCGCGGGGTCACGGTGGTCCGGGTCCCTGCCTACTCGCCCTACGCCGTCGCCGAGCACACCGTCGGTCTGATGCTCGCGGTCGACCGGCGCCTGCACCGCGCCTACAACCGCGTGCGGGACGGGAACTTCTCCCTGGAGGGCCTGCTCGGCTTCGACCTGCGCTCCAAGCGGGTCGGGATCATCGGGACCGGCAAGATCGGCCAGATCACCGCGCGCATCCTGCGCGGCTTCGGTTGCTCCCTGCGCGCCTACGACCCCTACCCCAATGACGAGGTGCGCGACTACGGGGTGCGCTACGTCGACCTCGACACCCTGTTCGCCGAGTGCGACGTCATCTCCCTGCACTGCCCGTTGACCCCCGACACCCACCACATCATCAACGCCGAGTCGATCGCGAAGATGAAGGACGGGGTGATGATCGTCAACACCTCGCGGGGGCCGCTGGTGGACACCGTGGCCGCGATCGACGGGCTCAAGTCCGGCAAGATCGGCAACCTCGCCCTCGACGTCTACGAGGAGGAGGGCGACCTGTTCTTCGAGGACATGTCGGACCAGGTCATCACCGACGACGTGTTCTCCCGCCTGCTGACCTTCCCGAACGTCATCATCACCGCCCACCAGGCCTTCTTCACCCGCGAGGCCATGGCCAACATCGCCCAGACCACGTTGACGAACATCTCGACCTTCAGCCGGGGCGAACTGTCCGGCAACGAGCTCACCCCCAAGGAGCTGGTGGCCGCCTCGTTCGAGCGCCGCACGTCCGCCTCGGCGGGGGTGGCCGGGTCGGACGAGGCCTCAGGTTGAACCAGGAGAACACCGGTCACGTCGAGCCCGGCGGCCCCTGGCTGGACCGCACGGACGGCGCGCTGCTGGTCCGCAAGCTGTCGGTGAGCACGATGGACAACAACGTCTACGTGCTCGCCGACCGCCGCACGAACCGGGCGCTGCTCGTCGACGTCGCCGACGATGCCCCCCGCCTGCTGCAGGCCATCGAGGGCTTCGAGGTGGTGGCCGCGGTCCAGACCCACGGGCACTGGGACCACGTCCGCGCCTGGGGGCCGATCGCCGCGGCAGGGATCGAGATCTGGGGCCACGCCGACGACCTGCCGCTGTTCCCGGCTCCCCCGGACCGCACGTTGGCCGGCGGCCAGCGCCTGCAGGTCGGCGACCTCGAGATCGAGGTGCTGCACGTCCCGGGCCACACCCCTGGTTCCCTGTGCTTCCTCGCCAAGGGCGAGCAGCGGGACCACCTCGTCGCCGGGGACACGCTCTTCCCGGGCGGGCACGGGCGCACCGAGAGCGAGGAGGACCACGTCCGGATCATGGATGGCCTCGAGCAGCAGGTCTTCGGCCGGTTGGCCGATACCACGCTCGTGCTCCCCGGCCACGGCGACGACACGACGCTCGGACGGGAGCGGCCGGAACTGCCGGTCTGGCGGGCGCGCGGCTGGTAGCACCCCGTGCCCCACGGCGCGCACGGCGCGCGAGCCGCACCGACGCGGGACGCCGCTCGGGACCGCCGGGTCAGGGCAGGAACGGCGGTGCGCTCGCGACCCCGATCGACAGCAGCACGAACACCAGGGCTCCGAGCAGGCCCCGGCCGGCGGACCGGTGCGCCTCCACCGCCAGCTGGGTGCGCTTGGCCCGCCCCACCAGCCCGTGACCGATACCGAGCGCCGCGAGCGCGAGCGCCGGGTGCAGGTAGGCCACCTCCGGTCGGGCCTCCCAGTACCCGCCCACGGCGTACAGGACGAGCCCCAGCGTGACCTGGATGTCGAGGAGCACCATCGCGGCGCTGTAGGGACCGACGCGGAACTCGGAGGCGTCCTTGGCCGAGCGGAACGCGACCATCGCCGAGCCGAGCGCCACGACCGAGACGGCGTAGCCGAGCCAGGGGTGGACGGTCCCGAGGACTGCGGTCACGATGGTGGTCCTGGCTCGGCGAACACGGACCGCGCAAGCCTAGCGAGGGCGGTGTGGTTCATCGGCTCAGGGCACGCCGCAGCGTCCAGGATCCGAGCGCGAGCAGCACCACCGCGAACCCGGCCAGCGCCGCCACCTCGGGCAGGATGTCGGCGAGCGTGCCGTCACGGCGCACCAGCTCGGCCATCGCCTCGTTCGCCCACGCGTGCGGGGTGATGCGCGCGACCTGACGGACACCCTCCGGGAACACCTCGAGCGGCACCATCGAGCCACCGAGCGCCGCCATGCCGAGCCCGATCCCCACCCCGGCACCGGAGGCCTGGCTGTCGTTGGAGAAGACCGAGCCGACGAGCATCGCCGCCGCGGCCGCGACGAGGCTGAACAGCAGGACCACGACGGTGGTGGCGAGCGGATCCCCCCAGTTCACGTCGAAGGCGACCCGGGTGACCGCGATGATGTACAGCGCCTGGAACAGCGCGATGGCCAGGCGCCCGCCGGCGGTCCCGAGCAGCACCGTCGTGACGCTCGTCGGGGTGGACAGCATGCGCCGGGCGACGCCGTACCGGCGGGTCTGGATCAGCGCGCCGCTGCCCGCCAGCGAGGTCAGGAAGGTGAACAGGAACAGCTGGCTGGAGGCGCCGAGGTCGAACTGGCCGAGGCGGGCGAACTCCTCGGCCAGCTCGTCCACGCCGACCGAGCTCGTGGTCACCTCGATGCGGGCCAGCTCCGGAGCGAGCTCGACGGCCGTCGCGCGCAACGCGGCCGGGTCGTCCTCGCTGCCCTCGACGCTGGCGCGGGCCTCGGCGAGCAGGAGCGCGGCCGTGCCAGGCTGGGCCTGTTCGGCGACCACCGCCCCGACGAGCGCCTGCAGGGAGCTCGCCGTCGCATCGGGACGGCCCACGAGGACGAGCTCGACCGGCTCCACCGCCGCGAGCGCGTCCCCGTAGCCCTCCGGCACGACCACGCCGGCGCTGAGCCGACCCCGGTCGACCTCGCCGGCCAGCTCGTCAGCATCCTCGAAGCGTACGACGGTGACGCCGTCGACGGCCTCGAGCTCGGCACGCAGCTCGCTGGCGCCGGGATCGGTCTCGGCACCGACGAAGCCCAGACGGGTCTCCGGCTCGCCGGCGAACTGGGCGCCGATGAACACGACCAGCAGCAGGGGGAAGGCGAACACGAAGAACAGGTTCGACCGGTCCCGCAGCAGCCTCGTGAGCTCGATGCGCACGATCGCGAGGATCTTCACCATGCCGTCCTCCGACGCTGCAGGAGGACCGCCGGCACCGCCGCCACCACCCCGAAGGCCAGGATGGCGGCGGCTGCCGGCAGCACGACGCTCCACCGCCCGCTCACCGACAGCTCAGCCATGCCGCGCAGGAACCAGCCGTGGGGCGAGACGGCGGTGAGGAACCGGATCACCCCCGTGTCGCTGGTGACCGGCACGAACACCCCACCGGCGAGGCCAAGCACGACGGCGACCACCGACTGGTAGTTGCCGGCCTGCTCCGCGGTCCGTGCGAACTGGCCGACCAGAGCCA
>JBKHDS010000127.1:0-6834 GCA_046541215.1 Nitriliruptoraceae bacterium | reverse complement strand
GACCGGCTACGAGAACCTGCTCAAGATCGTCTCGAAGGCCTTCCTCGAGACCGAGACGGGGACCCGCCTGCCCTGCCTGTTCAACCCCGAGCGCTTCGAGATCTCCCTGGAGAGCAGCTGGGAGGGCACCCAGGTCCCCGGCCAGCAGGCCCCCAGCCAGCGCTACGCCGGTGGCCAGTCGGGCTCGATCAGCGGGCTCGAGCTGCTGTTCGACACGACCGCGACCGGTGAGACGGTCACGGCCTACACCGACGAACTCACCAAGCTCATGAAGATCGACACCGAGCTGCCCGGCTACGACCCGGCGAAGGCCAACGG
Source organism: Nitriliruptoraceae bacterium (assembly GCA_046541215.1). Classification (GTDB taxonomy): domain Bacteria; phylum Actinomycetota; class Nitriliruptoria; order Nitriliruptorales; family Nitriliruptoraceae; genus T1Sed10-7. The sequence continues at coordinate 6,516 of JBKHDS010000127.1, read as the reverse complement.
CAGGCCCCCCTGGGTCCGCTTCCACTGGGGCCGCTTCCACTCCTTCAAGGCGGTCGCGACCCGGCTGTCGCTGAGCTTCGTCTACTTCTCACCGGAGGGGGAGCCGCTGCGGGCCCGGGCCACGCTCGACCTCAAGCAGTTCGAGGAGGAGGCGGACTGGCCGCGGCAGAACCCGACCTCGGGCACGCCGGCGCCGGCGCGCTCCCACCAGGTGCAGCCGGGAGAGACCCTCGACCGGGTGGCCGCCCGCTACTACGACGACCCGACGGCCTGGCGGGAGATCGCCCGGGCCAACGGCATCCGCGATCCCTTCGCCGTCAGCCCCGGCCGCCAGCTCAGCATCCCGACGCGGGAGCGCTGAGTGCCGCCCGTCACCCGCGTCCCGACGATCCTGGTCAACGGCCAGGCGCTGCCGACCGAGCAGCTCAGCCTGGTCGAGCTGCTGCGCGTCGAGCACTCGATCCGCACGCCGGCTCGGGCCGAGCTCCGCCTGCTCGACGTCGACTACGCGCAGTTCGACGAGGAGCGGTTCAAGCTCGGCGACGAGCTCGAGGTGAAGCTGCCCGGCGCCGACGACGTCGTGGCATCGGTGTTCAGCGGTGTGGTGGTCGAGGTCGGGATCGTCCACGAGGAGGACCGCGACGATGCGCCGGTCCTGGTCGTGGCCGCCCACGACCAGGGCTTCCAGCTGGCCTACACCGAGGCCTTCCTCGCCTACCTCGACCACCGCCCCTCCGAGGTCGTCAAGGAGATCGCCGGCCGGCACGGGCTCCGGACCGAGGTGTCGGTCGCCGCAGACCGTGACCTCGTGGATCCCTACCTCCTGCAGGCCACCAGCGACCGTGAGGCGCTGGACCACCTCGCCCGGGCGACCGGCTGCGAGTGGTTCACCGCCGCGGGCAGCCTGCACTTCCGCCCCCGCCCGGAGGCCTCGGGCCCGCGGCTGACCTACGCGGAGGAGCTGCTGCGCTTCTCCGCTCGCTACACCGGGGCAGCCGTGCCCAAGGAGGTCACCGTACGCGGCTGGGACGTGGTCAACCAGCAGACGGTCTCGGTCACGGCCGCCTCGATCGACGATCGCGGGCCGGTGACCGAGCTCGGGTCCGACGCCGCCTTCGTGGGCGACCAGTACCGGCACGCCCGTGCCGATCTCGCCCTCCCGCGGGCCCTGCCGGACCAGACGGTCCGCGACCAGTCCGAGGCGCAGCGCATCGCCGACACCGCGGCCACCGCGCTCGTGCGCTCGGGGCTGCAGGCGCACGGGGTCGCCGAGGGCACCGCCGACGTCGTGGTGGGCGGCTGGGTCGACGTCCAGGGGGTCGGTGCGAAGCTGTCCGGTGCCTACTACGTCACCCACGTCACCCATGAGTTCGGGGCCGCGGCCTCGCTGCGCACCCGGTTCGAGAGCCGCGACGAGCCCCTCGCCCGCACGACCCGGACCCTCGACGAGGCGGCGACGAGCAGCGGCGGCTGGTCCACGGGGCTCGTCCTCGGCAAGGTCTCCAACCTCAACGACCCCGATCGCGCCGGCCGTGTCAAGGTCGCCTTTCCGGCCCTCGGTGAGGACGTCGAGAGCGACTGGGCCCGGGTCGTCAGCATCGGTGCCGGGGAGGGGCACGGGTTCGACAACCGCCCCGAGCTCAACGAGGAGGTGGTCGTCGGCTTCGAGCGGGGCGATCCGCGCTTCCCGCTGGTGTTCGGAGGGTTGTGGAGCGCGCGGGTCCCCCCACCGGTCGCTGACGCCGTCGACGGCGCCTCGGGGGTCGTGGCCAAGCGGGTCCTGACCTCACCGGCCGGGCACGCGGTCACCATCTCCGACGGGGTCAACACCTCCAAGGGCGACGCCGAGCGGTACGTGTCCATCGTGCTCTCCGACGGCACCGAACTCCACATCGGTGAGGACGGGGTGCGCATCACCACCGAGGGGCTGCCGATCACCCTCAGCAGCGGGGACGCGTCGCTCACGCTCACCGATGACGGCAAGGTGCTCATCGAGGCTTCGGAGGTCGGCGTGACCACCCAGGGCGACACCAACCTGAAGGCCACCGGCAAGCTCAACGCCTCCGGGAGCAGCGGGGTCGCGATCGCTTCGTCGGCCAACGCGGAGGTCAAGGGCTCGATGGTGAAGGTGGAGGGCTCCGCCACCACCGAGATCAAGGGCGCGATGGTGAAGCTGAACTGAGGCGATAGGTCATGGGTCGGAAGACGGGAGGAGGTGCGAGATGAGCCAGCAGGACCTACCGGGTCACATCGGGCGTGGCCTGGGCTTCCCCCTGCGCATCGACGCCAGCGGCTCGATCGCGCTGGAGTCGGGGGCCGCCGACGTGGACAAGGCGATCCGCGTGATCCTCTCCACCGCCATCGGGGAGCGTCCGATGCGACCGGCCTTCGGCTGCGGCATCTGGGATCTGCTGTTCGAGCCGATCAACGCCAACACCCTCGGGCTCATGGAGGACGCGGTCCTCGAAGCCCTGTCGCGCTGGGAGCCACGCATCGACGTCGATGGGGTGGAGGTCCGGCCCGACCCGGCCCGGCCTGGTGCGGTCACCATCGCGATCGACTACCGCCTTCGGGCCACCAACGACCGCCGCAACCTCGTGCACCCGTTCTACCTGATCCCGGGTGAGGGCGACGACGAAGGACCGAGCTCGTGAGCCTGCCCGTCCCCAACCTCGACGACCGCCGCTTCCAGGACCTCGTGGACGAGGCGAAGCGGATGATCCCCTCCCTCACGCCGGAGTGGACGAACCACAACGTGGCCGACCCCGGGGTCGCGCTCATCGAGCTGTTCGCCTGGATGAGCGAGCAGGTCATCTACCGGCTCAACCAGGTCCCCGAGCGGCTCTACGTCGATCTCCTCAACCTCCTCGACGTCCAGCCGTTCCCCGCGTCACCGGCCCAGGTGCCCCTCGTCTTCTGGCTCGCCGGGGTCCCCGACCAGACGGTGGTCGTCCCCGCCGGCACCGAGGTCGCCACCCGCGACCGTGACGGGGTCGTGTTCGCGACCGTGGACACGCTGCGCATCACCCAGCCGCGCATCGAGGGCGCGGTCACCTCGGCCGGGGAGACCGTCTACGTCGACGTGCTCGAGGCGCTGCGGTACGACCGCGACGTCGTGACCTGCTTCACCTCGCAGCCCGTGCGGCCCGGCGACGCCTTCCACCTCGGCTTCCCGGACCCGCTCGCGGGTCACCTGCTGGAGCTGCGGATCGAGACCGCCGAGCGCGGCGTCGGGGTCGATCCCGAGCGGGTCCCGATCGTGTGGGAGGCCTGGTCCGGGGAGCACTGGCTGCCGGTGCAGGTCATCGCCGACACCACTGGCGGGCTGAACCGCAGCGGTGCGGTACGGCTCGCCATGCCGCCGCGCCACGAGTCGCTCGTCCTCGCCGGGCAGCGGCAGCACTGGCTGCGGGTCCGGCTGGTCGAGCCGGAGCCGGGCCAGCCGACCTTCACGGCCTCGCCGAAGCTCACCGAGGTCCGGGCGGTGACGCTCGGGGGCACGGTGCTCGCCGAGCACGCCCGGCGCGCGGCGCGTGAGACCCTCGGCAGCAGCGACGGCACGCCCGGTCAGCGCTTCGAGCTCGCGAACCGGCCCGTGCTCCCCCGGCGCGACGGCGAGCAGGTCACCGTGATCCACGAGGGCACCCCGGAGGTCTACACCGAGGTGGCGGACTTCTCCGCCTCCGGGCCCGCCGACCGGCACGTGCGCATCGACGAGGCGGCGGGGGTCGTGGAGTTCGGACCCCGCATCCGCTACCCGGACGGCCACACCGTGCAGCACGGTGCGGTGCCGCCCTTCGGTGCCCGGGTGACCATCAGCGGTTACCGCACCGGCGGCGGTGCGGCGGGCAACGTCGGCGCCGGCACCCTCACCGGCCTGCGCACGAGCGTGCCGTACGTCGATCGGGTGGAGAACCTGCAGCCCGCCCGGGGCGGCGTCGACCCGGAGACCGTCGAGGAGGTGAAGCTCCGAGGGCCGCGGTCGCTGCGCACCGGGCAGCGTGCGGTCACCCCGACCGACTACGAGCAGCTGACCCTGGAGGCTTCCCCGCAGGTGGCCCGGGCGCGGTGCCTGGCCCCGGCCACCCCCACCGACCCGATCCGGGTCCTCGTCGTCCCCACCAGCGACCGTGACCCGCAGCTGTACGAGCTGGACGACTTCGCCCTCAGCCCCGAGCTGTTCGAGACGGTCCGCAGCCACCTCGACCTGCGCCGGACCATCGGAGCCCGCGTCGCCGTCACCGCGCCCTACTACCAGGGGGTGAGCGTCATCGTGCGGGTGCGGGCCGCAGCCGGCCGCTCGCCCGCCGCGGTGCGCGAGCGCGTGGCCGTGGCGATCAGCCGCTTCCTCAGCCCGCTGACCGGTGGGACCCGAGCGACCGGCTGGGGGTTCGGCACCGACCTGCACGCCGCCACGCTCGTGTCGGTCCTCGAGGAGGTCGCGGGCGTGTCCGCGGTGGACGAGCTGGCCCTGTTCGAGTACGACCTGCGCAACCGTCAGCGCCTGGGCGACGCGCGCGACCGCATCGAGCTGGAGGAGGGCTCGCTGTTCCTGGCCAGCGGCAACCAGGTGGTGGTGCGGTGACCTCGACCGACCACGCGACCTCGGCCCCGTCCTACCCGCCCGGCTGGCTGGTGGGCCAGCTCCCGGTCGGCATGCGCGACGACGACCTGCTCGTGCGGTTCACGACCATCTTCGAGCAGCTCGGGGCGACCTTGCGCGCCGGGGCCGACGGCATCGAGCACCTCCTCGACCCGACCGTCACGACGCCACCGATGCTGGATGCGATGGCCCGCTGGCTCAGCTACGACGTGCTGGACGAGCAGCTCGACCTCGCCCATCAGCGCCGCATCGTGACCGCCATCGGCCGTTCGCTGGCGTGGCGTGGCACCCGTCGCGGCCTCGAGACGCTGCTCGGCGCGATCGTCGACGGCTGGGTGCAGGTCGACGATCCCGGGGCGGTCGGCGATGGCGACCTCGACGGGGCCGTCACCGGTGCCGTCATCGTCCGCGTCGCCTCCACCGGTCACCTCCAACGGCACGAGCTCGAGCAGCTCATCCGCGACGAGATCCCCGCCCATCTCGACGTCCAGCTCGTCATCGCCCCGCGAGGTGGCGCGAGCCGATCCCTCGCAACGGAGCCGCGATGAGCCTGCACAGCGAGACGACCAACGACACCCCGCCGACCCCTGGGGAGCAGGCCGAGCGGGCGGTGCAGGACGCCCGTGCTGCCCGCCAGGTCCCGAGCGAGGCCGCGACGCCCGAGCAGGCGGCCGCCGGCAGCGTCTCGCCGGAGACGGTCCCGCCCACGGCCGTGACGGACGGCGACGCCGCGGCTCCCACCCCGTCCCGGGCGCGGCCGGCCGACGGCACGGTCGGCCCCGGCGAGGTCGAGGTGGAGTGCCCCGGCTGCGGCCTGCTGCTGGTGGGTGAGTCGCCCCGGCCGACGGCGGCCTGGTTCTGCCCGGCCTGCGACTTCCCCGTCTTCTGGGCCGCGCCGAGCCCACAGCCCTCCGCCCCCGAGCAGCGCCGGGCGCGTCGCCGCCTGCCCGGCACCGCAGGGCGCGAGACGCTCGCGGCCGAGGTGTGCTGGAACTGCGGGGAGCGCAACGAACCCGGGGTCACCGCCTGCCTACGCTGCGCGGCGACCCTGCCGAAACCGCCCACGCCCGAGGCCGAGAAGGTCGTGGTCGAGGTGGAGCGGCTGGTCGCGGTCCCGCACCTGGTCCGCATGAGCAGCTGGGCCTACCTCGCCGCCGGGCTGCTCGGCGGGGCGGCGATCGCGGTGGCCGCCACGCTCCTGGTGGTGCGGCTGGCGGGAGGGCTCGCATGATCGACGAGCTCGACCGGTGCCTGGAGCGGTGGCTGCGTGCCGCCGTCCCACTGCCCTCGTCGGTGGCCGAGATCGGCTTCGATCCACCGGAGCGTGAGTGGGAGTCGCGCCGCTCCACCCCGCTCGTCGACCTGTTCCTGCACACCCTGGCACCGTCGCGGGATCGTGCCGCCCGCGGCAGCCGGGTCATCGCCCATGACGGCGGGCTCGCGCGGGTGGAGCAGACCCCCGTGATCGAGGCCCACTACCTCGTCAGCGTGTGGGGTGGCGGCCCGGCGGTCGAGCACGACCTGCTCGGCCGCATCATGAACCTGCTCAGCGCCAGCCGCGCCATCCCCCCCGAGCATCTCTCGGAGGCGATGCGCGCGCTGCGGCCGGCGCCCACGGTCCTGCTCGCCTCCGACAACGCCACCACCGCGACCGAGTTGTGGACCGCGCTGTCGGTGCCGCCCCGGCCCGCGGTGCAGCTGCTGGTCCAGACCCCTGCCGGCGCCCCGGTACCCCTGCCCGCCAACGACCCGCCGAGCTCGCTGACGCTCACCACCTCGGCGACGACACTGCCGGCGGCACGCTCCCGCCGCCGCCGTCGCTTCGGGCAGGCCGGGACGGACGCGGTCGGCGGTCGGGTCATCACCCGGCGTGGCTCCGCCATCATCCAGGACTCCGGCCGGTACGCGGTCGA
>JBKHDS010000126.1:0-6842 GCA_046541215.1 Nitriliruptoraceae bacterium | reverse complement strand
GCGGGCAAGGGCACCCAGGCGGCGCGCATCGCCGAGGCGTACGCCATCCCCCACATCTCCACCGGCGAGATCCTCCGCGCCAACGTCCGGGCCGGAACCGAGCTCGGGACCGAGGCCAAGCGCTACATGGACGCTGGCGACCTCGTACCCGACGAGCTGGTGATGCGGATGGTGGGTGACCGGCTGCGCGAGCCGGATGCGGCCACCGGGTTCCTGTTCGACGGGTTCCCGCGCACCGTGCCGCAGGCCGAGGCGCTCGAGCACCTGCTGGTGGAGCACGCCGCCCCGCTCGACGCCGTGCTGCGGCTGTCGGTGCCCCGCGACGAGGTGATCTCGCGGCTGACCGGCCGGCGGACCTGCAGCTCCTGCGGCCGCATCTTCCACGTCCGTTTCGACCCGCCCGAGGTCGAGGGCCGGTGCGATGTGTGCGGTGGCGAGCTCGTCCAGCGAGATGACGACACCGAGGAGGTGGCGCGCAACCGCCTCGACGTGTACGCCGCGCAGACCGAACCGCTCGAGCACTTCTACTGGGAGCGGGGGCTGCTGCGCGACGTCGAGGCGACCGGCACGCCCGACGAGGTGTTCGCCTCCGCGCGCCGGATCCTCGACGCGCTCGGCTGAGGCAGCCGCTCGGGCAGCGGCCGGCCCGCCCGATGGTCGCGTCGCGTGGTGGGGGCACGGGCCGTACCCTCGCGGTCGGCCGTGACCGCAGGTCGGTGCGGCCGTGGACGCGACGACGAGGATGCGGTCGATGATCATCAAGAAGAGCCGGGCCGAGGTCGAGCGCATGGCCAAGGCCGGGGCGGTGGTCGCCCGGGCCCACGAGGAGGTCATGGAGCGGCTCAAGCCCGGCATGACCACCCTCGACCTCGACCGCATCGCCGAGGAGGTCATCGTCCGGTCCGGCGGGATCCCGTCCTTCAAGGGCTACCGCGGGTTCCCGGCCACCCTGTGCACCTCCCCGAACGACCAGATCGTGCACGGCATCCCCTCCGCCGACGTCGTGCTCGCCGAGGGCGACCTCATCTCCATCGACTGCGGCGCGATCGTCGACGGCTTCCACGGCGACTCCGCGGTGACCCTCGTGGTCGGTGGTGACGAGGCGGCCGCGCCCGAGGCGCTGCGGCTCGTGCGCCAGACCCGCAACGCGATGTGGCAGGGGCTGGCGCAGGCCCGGCACGGCAACCGGCTCGGGGACATCGGCGCCGCGGTCGAGGCCGTCGCCGAGGTGGACGGCTACGGCGTGGTGCGCGAGTACGTCGGGCACGGCATCGGTCGGGCCCTGCACGAGGACCCGTCCGTGCCGAACTACGGACGGGCCGGCAAGGGCCTGAAGATGACCAAGGGGTGGGTCATCGCCATCGAGCCGATGTTCAACCTCGGGAGCGAGGAGACCCGCACCCTCGACGACGAGTGGACGGTCGTGACCGCCGACGGTGCGCTCTCGGCGCACTGGGAGCACACGGTCGCGGTCACCGAGGACGGCCCGTGGGTGTTGACCGCCCGGTCGGACGAGCCGAGCCACCTCGGCGACGGGGTCGAGATCCCGAGCTACTGACCCGCCGTCGGCGAGCGGTTGCCGACCCCGGGTCGCGCGGGGTACCCTGCGCGCACGCCCTGCCGTGCGGCAGGGCGTCATCACGTCGCGGACGCGGTGCCCCGCCACCTCGGTGTCGGCAGCGCGCGGGCCGCGACCTCGGCCGAGCGTCCGGGTGCCTCGCGCCCGACGGTGGTGCCGAGAGTTGTGGTGCGACCCGCGAGTAGGACCGACCCGGAGGCGGCGTGGCCGAGAAGGAAGAGTCCATCCAGGTGGAGGGCACCGTGACGGAGGCCCTCCCGAACACGCAGTTCCGTGTGGAGCTGGAGAACGGACACAGCGTCCTCGCCCACATCAGCGGGAAGATGCGGATGCACTACATCCGGATCCTGCCCGGTGACAAGGTGGTCGTGGAGCTCTCGCCCTACGACCTGTCCCGCGGACGGATCACCTACCGCTACAAGTGACCTGACGGGTCCGGACGGACCGGCGCGCTGCCTCGGCGCCGGTACCCCGCGTCCACGACCCGCAGCCGACAACGTGCCGGGCGGCGCGCACCACGCGCCCGAGGGCACCACATGCGGCGCACGCACCCGCGTGACGCCGGGAACGGCCGGCCGCTCCCGGCACGTCCTCCACCACGACGGTGGCGACGTGACGGGCACGTGGACGAAGCCTCCCGAGCCGGCCCTGCGGGGCGCGGTCCGGGGAGCGGCCCTGGGGTACGGGACGCAGCCCCCTCACCCCAGCGACGACCACCCGGGTCGTCGCGATCAGCCGAGGAGGTTCGGACGTGAAGGTGCATCCGTCCGTCAAGAAGGTGTGTGACAAGTGCAAGATCATCCGCCGCAACGGCGCGGTCCGCGTGATCTGTGAGAACCCGCGCCACAAGCAGCGGCAGGGCTGAGGAGGTCGACCATGGCTCGCATCGCAGGCGTCGACATCCCGCGCGACAAGCGCGTCGTCATCGCCCTGACCTACATCTACGGCGTCGGCCGCACCCGTGCGGAGCAGACGCTCGCCGCCACCGAGGTGGATCCGGATACCCGCGTCCGTGACCTGACCGACGAGCAGGTCCAGCGGCTCCGCGTCCACATCGAGAACGAGTACCGCGTCGAAGGTGACCTCCGGCGTGAGGTCGCCAACAACATCAAGCGCAAGATCGAGATCGGCTCCTACCAGGGGGTCCGGCACCGTCTGGGCCTGCCGGTCCGCGGCCAGCGCACCCACACCAACGCCCGCAGCCGCAAGGGCCCGAAGCGCGCCGTCGGCGGCATCCGCAAGCCGACGCGCAAGCACTGATCCTCAGGAGCTGATCCATGGCGCAGAACAAGCCTCGGGGCCGCAAGCGCGAGCGCAAGAACGTCATGCACGCGCAGGCCCACATCAAGGCCACCTTCAACAACACCATCATCACCTTCACCGACCAGCAGGGCAACGTGCTGGCGTGGTCGACGGGTGGCAACGCGGGCTTCAAGGGTTCGCGGAAGTCCACCCCCTTCGCCGCCCAGATCGCGGCCGAGCAGGCCACGAAGGCGGCCGTGGAGCACGGGGTCCGCAAGGTCGACGTGTTCTGCAAGGGCCCGGGTGCCGGTCGTGAGACCGCCATCCGGACGCTGGCTGCCGCGGGGATCGAGGTGCTGTCCATCAAGGACATCACGCCGGTGCCCCACAACGGCTGCCGTCCGCCCAAGCGCCGCCGTACCTGAGGTGGCGTCGTGGCACCACCTCGGTGCCACGTCCCTGTCCGTTCCGGCCGTCCCGCTCGTGGGCGGTCGGGAGCGCGAGGACGGATCTCGCGCTCCCGTGGCACCCCTGCCAGGGGGTGACCGAGAGAGGAAGCTCGCATGGCTCGCTACACCGGTCCCATGACCAAGAAGTCCCGCCGGCTCGGCGTGGACCTGAAGGGCAACGACAAGAACTTCGAGAAGCGCCCCTACCCGCCGGGGGAGCACGGCCGCGGCCGCATCAAGGAGTCGGAGTACCTGCTCCAGCTGCGCGAGAAGCAGAAGGCCCGCTACTACTACGGCGTGCTCGAGAAGCAGTTCCGGCGGTACTACGAGGAGGCGAACCGGCAGGAGGGTCGGACCGGTGAGAACCTGCTGATCCTGCTGGAGCGTCGGCTCGACAACGTGCTGTACCGCGCCGGGTGGGGCCGCAGCCGGGCCGAGTCGCGGCAGCTGGTCAGCCACAAGCACGTGCTGGTCAACAACCGCGCCACCAACGTGCCGTCCTACCGGGTCAAGCCGGGCGACGTGATCGAGATCCGCAACCGGGCGCGTGAGTCGCAGGCCGTCATCGGCTCGCTCGAGGTCTTCGGCAGCCGCGAGGTGCCGGGGTGGCTGTCGAGCGACCCGAACGCCTTCAAGGTCACCGTCAACGACCTGCCCGTGCGCTCCCAGATCGACGCGCCGGTCACCGAGCAGGCGATCGTCGAGCTGTACTCGAAGTGAGCCCCGCGCCGTGACCGCCTGGTCACGGCCCACCCTCGGCCCCGGGTCGCCGGGGGTGGTCGATGGATCCGTCGCCGATGGCCCCGGGAACGAGGGCGGCGGGTGGTGGGGGGACGTCCCCGCCGAACCCAGAGATGGAGCACCAGATGTCCGACTTCGGTTTCTACGACGAGGACGGCGTGATGGAGCTGGGCGAGACCCAGTCCGGATCCCCGTTCATCGCCTACCGCCCCCGGCTGGTCGAGGAGGAGGTCGAGCCCGGCCTGCGCTCGCGGTTCCGGATCGAGCCGCTCGAGCCCGGCTTCGGCTACACGATCGGCAACTCCCTGCGGCGCACCCTGCTCAGCTCCGTGCCGGGCGCTGCTGTCACGCGGCTGCGCTTCACCTCCGCGCAGGCTGCCGGTCCCGAGGGCGGCTCGGTCCTGCACGAGTTCTCCGCGATCGAGGGTGTCAAGGAGGACGTGACCGACATCATCCTCAACATCAAGGACCTCGTCGTCCGCTCCGAGTCCGACGAGCCGGTCGAGATCTTCCTCGGCGGTGACGGCCCCGGTGTCCTGACCGCGGAGAACATCTTCGCGCCCTCCCAGGTCGAGGTCGTCAACGAGGATCTGCACATCGCGACGTTGAACGCCAACGGCCACCTCGAGATGTACCTCACCGTCGAGCGCGGACGCGGGTACGTGACCGCTGACGCGAACAAGCGCGCCTCCGACCCGATCGGCGTCATCGCGATCGACTCGGTGTTCAGCCCGATCCGCCGGGTCGCCTACCGCGTCGAGCCGACCCGTGTCGAGCAGATGACCAACTACGACGAGCTCATCCTCGACGTCGAGACCGACGGCTCGCTCACCCCTGGCCAGGCGCTGTCCTCGGCGGGGGAGACCCTCAAGGGCCTGTTCGAGCAGTTCGCCGAGTACGAGACCTCCGGTCCCGGTGGCATCGTCGTCTCCCCGGAGGAGGCCGTCACCTCGACCGGCGTCGACCCGGTCAAGGCCACCACGATCGAGGACCTCGACCTGTCGGTGCGCTCCTACAACTGCCTCAAGCGCGAGGGCGTGGCCACCGTCGGCGAGCTGATGGACCGCACCGAGCAGGAGCTGCTCGAGATCCGCAACTTCGGCTCGAAGTCGGTGGACGAGGTCAAGGAGAAGCTGGCCGAGCTGGGGGTCGCCCTCAAGGAGTGAGGCCGCCCGCGCGGCGGGGGTGCTCGTCCCCGCCGCGGTGATCCGCGGGTCCGCTCCCGCATCGCACACCCACCGCGCCCCTCGGGTGCGAAGGAGAGATCGACATGCCGACCCCCAAGCGAGGCCCCCGCCTCGGCGGCGGCCCTGCCCACCAGAAGCAGCTGCTGGCCAACCAGGCCCGGGATCTGTTCCGGCACGGCCGGATCCGGACGACCGAGTCGAAGGCGAAGGCGCTCCGGCCCTACGCGGAGAAGCTCATCACCAAGGCCAAGCGCGGCGACCTGCACAGCCGCCGCCTCGTGCTGGCCGACCTGCGTGACCGCGACGTCGTGGCCTACCTGTTCGAGGACATCGCGCCGCGCTTCGCGGACCGGGACGGCGGCTACACCCGCATCCTGAAGCTGGAGCCGCGCAAGGGCGACAACGCGCCCATGGCCCTGATCGAGCTCGTCGACCAGGGCGACCGGGCCGGTGGGGAGGCCATCGAGGAGTCCAAGGCCGGTCGCTCCCGCGGGCTGTTCGGTCGGCGGCGCAAGAACGTCGGTGAGGAGGCCGCGGTGCCTGCGGCCGCTGCCGGCACCGCACTGCTCGACCAGGACGAGGAGGCCGAGGAGGAGGACGTCTTCGACGTCGAGGACGACGCCCAGGTCGCCGCAGCGATCGCTGAGGCCACGGGCGGTGACGTTGGCTCCGCCGAGTCGGTGTCCTCCGTCTCCTCCGCGTCGTCGGTGTCGTCCGTGTCCTCCGTCGAGGACGAGGACGCTGATGGCGACGACGAGGACGCCAAGGCCTGAGGCCGCCGGGCGTGGGACCCCCTTCTCCCGCGCCCCGGCCGAACCGGTCGCGGGGCCCCTCGGTCCCGCGCCCCGGCCGCCCCGATCGCGGGACGACGCGGTGTCACCTCCCCCCGGCGCCGTCGTGAGGCTGAGGATCGACCTCGCTTACGACGGTGGGCCCTTCGCGGGCTACGCCCGCCAGAGGGACCAGATCACCGTTCAGGGCGAGCTCGAGCGGGTGCTGGCCCGCATGCTCGACCAGGCCGTGGACCTCACCGCGGCCGGCAGGACCGACCGGGGGGTCCACGCGCTGGCGCAGGTCGTCCACCTCGACGTCGATCCCGTGGTCGCGCGGGCGGGCCGCGCGCTCGCCGATCTCGGGGTCCTCCGCGACCGGCTCGACCACCAGGTCGGGCCGGCGATCACGATCTGGGCCATCCGCCGCGTCGGCCCGGGCTTCGACGCGCGCTTCTCCGCGACCGCCCGGCGCTACCGCTACCGGCTGGTCGACGCACCCGCCGCCGACCCGATCCGGCGCGGGGACCGGTGGCACGTCCCCGGCCCGCTGTCGGTGTCGGCGATGCGGGCTGCGGGCCAGGCTCTGCTCGGCGAGCACGACCTCGCCTCGTTCTGCCGGCGGGCGCCCGGTCGCACGACGGTGCGGCGCCTGGACCGGCTCACCCTCACCCGCCCCGAGCCCGGTCGGATCGACGTCGTGCTCCAGGGGCCGGCGTTCTGCCACCAGCAGGTCCGCTCCATCATCGGCTGCCTCGTCGAGGTCGGTCGTGGCCGCCGGCCGGTCCGCTGGCTGGGGGAGGTGCTGGCGGCTCGGGACCGGCAGGCCGCCGCACGGGTCGCGCCACCGCACGGGCTGACCCTGGAGGCGGTC
>JBKHDS010000125.1:0-6874 GCA_046541215.1 Nitriliruptoraceae bacterium | reverse complement strand
GTGGTTCCGCGACCGGTGGTGGCGACAGCGTGTAGGCCACCTCACCGGGGAACACGAGGCCGAGCTGCTCACGCGCGAGCAGCTCGACCGTCGTGTCCCGTTCCAGATCGTCCGCACGCTGCGAGAGCTCGGCGTTGGCGCGGTCCAGGGCCGCCGCGGTCCGGGTCAGGTGGTCGACCCGGGCCTGACCATCGAGGTAGCTCTGCAAGGGCGCGGAGACCAGCACCGCCGCGAGCGCCAGCACCCCGAGGGTGACCACGAGCAGCGGCCGGTCCCCCCGGACCATCCGGCGCAGTCGAGCCTGCACCCGCGCCAGCCCGTCGCGCACCACACGCGCGGTGCGCTGGAGCAGGACCGGGCCACGCTGGTCACCGCCCCGACGGCGGCGCCGCTCCAGGCGGCGCAGCCGTCGACGCTCCTCCCAGCGGTGGCTCGCGGTCACGGGGGGTGCTCCTGGCCGTAGGGGGACGGGGGTCAGGCGCGCGGGAACGCGTCCCTGCCCGCGTAGCGGGCGGCATCGCCGAGCTGCTCCTCGATGCGCAGCAGCTGGTTGTACTTCGCGACCCGGTCCGAGCGAGCGGGCGCGCCGGTCTTGATCTGGCCGGCGTTCGCCGCGACCGCGATGTCGGCGATGGTCGCGTCCTCGGTCTCACCCGAGCGGTGGCTGACCATGGTGGTCCAGCTGGCCCGGTGCGCGAGCGCGATGGTCTCGAAGGTCTCGGTCAGGGTCCCGATCTGGTTGACCTTGACGAGCACGCTGTTGGCGGCCTTCTCCGCGATGCCGCGGGCGACGAAGGCGGGGTTGGTGACCAGCAGGTCGTCACCGACGAGCTGGACCTGGGTCCCGAGCCGCTCGGTCAGCAGCTTCCAGCCGTCCCAATCGCCCTCGTCCAGGCCGTCCTCGATGGACACGATCGGGTAGCGCGACACCAGGTCCGCCCACAGGTCGACCATCTCGGCTGAGGACAGCACCCGGCCCTCGCCGTCGAGGTGGTAGGCACCGTCGCGGTGGATCTCCGAGGTGGCGGGGTCCAGCGCGATCGCGATGTCGTCACCCGGGGTGTAACCGGCGGCTTCGATCGCCTCGAGCAGCAGGTCCAGCGCGGCCGAGTTGGACTCGAGGTCCGGCGCGAAGCCACCCTCGTCCCCGAGCCCCGTGGACAGCCCCCGGTCGTGGAGGACCTTCTTGAGCCGGTGGTAGGTCTCGGCGCCGTAGCGCAGGGCCTCGCGGAAGGTCGGCGCCCCGACCGGCACGATCATGAACTCCTGGAAGTCCACGTTCGAGTCGGCGTGGCTGCCCCCGTTCAGCACGTTCATGCAGGGCACGGGCAGGACGTGGGCGTTCGGGCCGCCGAGGTACTGGTAGAGCGGCAGCTCGCTGACCGCAGCCGCGGCCTTGGCAGCCGCCATCGACACGCCGAGGATGGCGTTGGCGCCGAGCTCGCCCTTGTTGTCGGTGCCGTCGAGGGCGAGCATGAGCGCGTCGAGGTCACGCTGCCGGGTGACGTCCAACCCGAGCAGCTCGGGGGCGAGCCGCGCGTTGACGTTGGCCACGGCGGTGGTGACGCCCTTGCCGAGGTAGCGGCCGTCGTCGCCGTCGCGCAGCTCGACGGCCTCGGCCTCACCGGTGGAGGCGCCGGAGGGCACGCCGGCACGCCCCACGATCTCGCCGTAGCCGACCGTGACCTCCACCTCGACGGTGGGGTTCCCGCGGCTGTCGAGGATCTCGCGGGCGTGGACGTTGGTGATGGTGGACATATCCATGGGTCCCTCGGTGGTCAGGCACGGGCCCGGGTCACCACAGCGGCGCTGCGGTTCACCCTACGTGACGGCCGTGCGCTCGTACAACAACTTCAACAGCAGCAACACGGGGGCGGTCGTCTCGGCCCGGTGTCGGCTCACCCACGCAGCATCCAGATCCGGCGGGCGATACCCGCCCCCAGCGTTCCGGTCACCGCGCCGAGGGCGATGCAGCTGCCCCGCGGGCGCTCGGGGAGCACCGCCCCGAGCACGCCACCCACGACCGCGGCGGAGACGACGACCACGCTGTCGGTCGGGAAGGGCCGCGCGTCCGCGCGCCAGGACGCGACCTCCTCCGGCGTCGCCCCGGCATCCCAGCCGGCGAGCGGATCGTCGTCGCGGGCACGGACGGTGGCAGGATCGAGGTCGGGTGGACGGACCGAGTCGGAGGCCTGGCTCGACGCCGCGAGGACCGCCGGTCGTGGCGCCCGATCACGCTCCCCGCCGACGATGGTGTCGGGGTGCAGGGCCACACCGCAGCGGGGGCAGGGGGCGGGCGCCTCGAACAGCGAGGCGACGAGGTCGTTGGCGAGGAAGCGGCCACACTCCGGGCAGCGCTTCGGGGGCACGGCATCCTCCAGCCAGGTCGTCTCGCACCGGATGCTAGTGAACGCCGGCCGCCTGGGTCACCGGTCCGCGACCGGCTCGTCGGACGGGGTGGACGACGCCCGTCAGTCGACCGCGTCCCACCACGCCCGGAAGCGCTCGGGGCTGACCTCGGCAGGGTCCTCCCCCACCGCCCGCGCGTGAGCGAGGGCGGCTTCGGTGCGCTCGCGACGGCGTCGGGCGGCCTGCCGCGCCGCGGCCTCGGCGTCGACGTCGAGCTCGCGGGCGAGGGCGACGACCCGATCAAGCAGGTGCCCGACGGCGGCGCCACGCTCGCTCGGTGCGGCAACGGCGACGTCGTCGACAGCGGCCCGCACCGCCTCGAGCGCGCTGACCGCCTCCTCGACGAGCAGCCCCCGCTTGGCGGCCTTGCGCTGGAGGGTGGTGAGCAGCTCGAGCCCGGGTGCCGCGGCCGGCACACCGTCGAAGGGGCCAGCGCGGCCCTTCTCGGCCTCCTTGAGCTCGTCCCAGCGCTGCTGGACCTCGTCCGCGGTGGCGGCGTCCCCGTCGGCGAACACGTGCGGGTGCCGACGCACGAGCTTGTCCGCGATGGCGCGGGCGACGTCGTCGATACCGAAGGCACCCCGGTCCTGCGCGATGCGGGCGTGGAACACGATCTGGAGCAGCACGTCCCCGAGCTCCTCCTCGAGGTCGCGATCGTCGCCCTCCTCGACCGCGGCGATGAGCTCGTAGGTCTCCTCGACGAGGTAGCGCAGCAGGCTGTGATGGTCCTGCTCGAGGTCCCAGGGGCACCCCCCGTCCGGGTCACGCAGGCGTTGCATCACCTCGACGAGCCGCAGCAGCTCCGTCCCGGGCGGCTGCTGGGCGAGCAGCACGAGCTCGAGCTCGAGGTCGTGCTCGGCGGCCATCCCGGCCAGGGCCAGCGCCAGCCGATCGTCCTCGGGACCCAGCAGGAACACCGCCCGGCCGTCGGCTATCGCCTGCCGGACGAGCGCCTTCGCCAGCCGGCGGTCGTCCGGCCGGCCGGGGCGGGTCAGGTCGAGATCGCCGCGGTCCAGCGCGGCGGGCTCGAGCGTGGTGAGGTCCAGCCCGGCGAGGTGGAGATGCCGCGCGAAGGGGTGCCGGTCGGCGTCCCGGACCAGGATGCGGTCGGCGGTGCCCAGCACGTCCCAGGCCGGGAAGGAGAGCAGACCGGGCAGCAGCTCCGAGGTCTCGACCAGGGCGACGCTCGGGCCGGTCCTCGGCCGGCTCACGAGCCCTCCTCGAGCTCCTCGAGGAGCTCCTCGAGCTCCTCCTGGCTGAGCTCCTCCTCGCCCTCGGCGGGTTCGAGGTCGCCGGCAGGGCGGGGCGCTCCGGTCCCGACCTGGTCGGCGGCACGGACGGCGGGCCCGCCGGGGGCCTCGACGTCCCACACCCCGAAGGCCGGGTCGACGACCACCTCGGTGTCGTCCAGGACCGCGAGGAAACGTTCCTCGAGCGCGGGGCCGGTGAGCTGCTGGATCTGCTGCTCGGAGAGCTCGTCAGGACCGAGGGTCTCGGCGCTGACGACCTCGATGATGTGGAAGCCAGCCTCGGTCTGCACCGGCCCGACGACCTCGCCGACCTCGGCTTCCCAGACGGCCTGGTCGAACTCGGGCAGCCACGCCCCGCGAGGCTGCGCTCCGAGGTCCCCGCCCTCGGCGGCGCTCCCCGGGTCCTGGGAGCGCTCCTCGGCGAGCGCCGCGAAGTCGGCGCCCGCATCCAGCTCGGCGACGATCTCCTCCGCCTCCTCCTCGCTCGTGACGAGGATGTGGCGCGGGGTCCGCACCTCGAGCTGCTCGCCCGCCACCAGCTCACGACGTAGGGCGAGCACGAGCGCCTCCTGGGGGACGATGACCTCGTCGAACAGCTCCTCGCTCAGCCGGGACTGCTGCAGCGCAGCCTCCAGGCCCTCCTCCCCACCGACCGAGGTGAGCAGCAGCTCACGCGACTCGGCTCGGTCCTCCTCGGTCACCTCGGCACCGGCGTCGGCAGCCATGCGCTCGACCAGCTCGAACCGGATCAGCAGGTCGAGGGTGCGGCGCTGGGTGTCGAGCAGGACCGCCTCCACCTCGGTATCCACCGCGGCGGCGCGCTCCGCCCCCTCGAGGTCCGCAGGCAACCCGGCCTCGATGCTGTCCTGCAGCGTGTCGAGATCGAGACCCGCCACGGCGGTCTCGAGCCGCGCACGGGGGATCTCCTCGCCCCCGACCACGGCTGCCGAGGATGCCGACGGCAGCGGGGTGCAGGCGGCCAGCACGAGCAACGCGGTGGCGGCGGCGAGCAGGGGCGTGATCGTGGGGCGCACGTGGGGCTCCGGATGGGCGCGGGGACGGCGGCCAGTGGCGCGGACGCGCCGGGGCGCCGGCCGGGATGCTACCGGGGGCGCCGCGCGGGCTCGGCCCCGTACCGAGCGGTGTGGACGGCCACCTCCACCGGCCCGCTCGCTGCGAAACGTTCCGAGAACGCGGTACGCTGCGTCCTATGGCAGCCGAGGTGTGCGACGAGGTACACGACATCGTCGACGACCAGCTGCGTCGGACCCGCCAGCGCTACACCCGCGGTCGTCGGCAGCTGGTCGAGCTCCTGCTGGCGGTTGGCCGGCCGGTCACGATCCAGGAGCTACTGGAGGAGGGGGCCGCGCAGTCCCAGAGCTCGCTCTACCGCAACCTCGCCATCCTGGAACAGTGCGGTGCGGTGGAGCGGATCGCCAGCACCGACGATGTCGCCCGCTACGAGCTCACCGAGGAGCTCTCCGAGCACCACCACCACCTCGTCTGCGCCATCTGCGGTCGGATCGAGGACGTGGTGTTCCCCTCCACCGTCGAGCGGGCCCTCGCAGCTGCCGCCCAGGAGGCGACCGAGCAGCGCGGGTTCGTGGTGAGCTCGCACCGGATCGAGCTGGTCGGTACCTGCCGGTCCTGCACCGCCAAGGCCTGATCGCGCAGGGCCCTCTGGCTCACGCAGCCGCCTCGGCCACGCGGCCCCGGAAGGGCGCGCGCAGCACGAGGACGACGAAGAACAGCAGCACCGACATCCCGGCCATGGTCGCCCCGGCGGCGGTGTCGGCGTGCCAGCTGACCAGCAGCCCGAGCAGGATCGACAGGCTGCCCAGCGCCGCCGCGGTGGCCATCATCGTCGGGACGCGGCGCGCGATGAGCGACGCCGCCGCTGGCGGCGCCACGATGAGCGCGAACACCAGCAGGGTCCCGACGGTCTGGAACGCGGAGATGATCGCGAGCGTCAGCAGCCCGAGCATGACGAAGTGACTGAGCCCCGGCCGCAGCCCGAGCAGCTCCGCCTTCTCCTCGTTGAAGCTGAGCACCATGAAGGGCCGGTAGAACACCGCCACCAGCACGATCGTCAGCAGGGCGGCCACCGCCTGCACCCGCACGTCCGACCAGGTCACCCCGAGCGCGTCCCCGAACAGGATCGTGGACACGCTCGTGGAGAAGTTCGGCAGCCGGGACAGGATCACGACGCCGAGCGCGAGCATGCCGACGAACAGCAGCCCGATCCCGGCGTCCTCACGCAGCTTCGCCTTGCGGTGCACGAGGCCGATCCCGGCGGTCATCACCACCGCCGAACCGATCGCACCGACGATCAGGTTCGCCCCCAGCGCGAAGGAGAGCGCGATGCCGGGGATGACGCCATGGGCGAGCGCGTCGCCCATGAACGTCAGCCCCCGCAGGACCACCCAGGTCCCGATCAGCGAGGTGGTGACCACGGCGAGGATGCCGGCGAGCAGCACCCGCTGCATGAAGGGCTGGGAGAGCGGTTCGAGCAACCATTCCACGTGGCGTTCCTGGGTGTGGCGGGGCGGCGGTCACGGCCGGTCAGCGCGTGAGGCCCTCCACGATACGGTCTGTGGAGGTCAGCATCATCGACACGTAGGTCTCGGCGCCGGAGCCCTCCTCACCGAGCGAGCCGGTGTAGAGCGAGAGCACCTCGACCTCACGGCCGATCTCGCTCGCGATGGCCTCCGCCAGCTCGGTGGACTCGGTCGTCGAGGCGAAGATGGCCGAGACCCCCGCGTCCTCGATGACCTCGACCAACTCGGCGAACTGCGAGGCGCTGGTCCCCGCTTCGGTGGAAGCTGACGGGATCACGGTCCCGAGCATCTCGAGCCCGTAGCGGTCGGCGTAGTAGCCGAAGGCGAAGTGGTTCGTGACCAGGTTGCGGTCCTCCTCCGGGATGGTCGCGATCCGTTCCTCGATGTCGGCGTGGAGCTCCTCCAGCTCCGCCCGGTAGGCCTCGCCGCGCGCGAGGAAGTCCCCCTCGGCGACGTCGTCGAGCTCGGCGGCGATGAGGTCCACCGCGTCAGCCATGCGGACCGGATCCATCCACACGTGGGAGTCGTATCCACCCTCGTGCTCGTGACCGTGGTCGTCCCCGTGGTCGTCCCCGTGGTCGTCCTCGTCCCCGTGGTCGTCCTCGTCCCCGTGGTCGTCCTCGTCCCCGTGGTCGTGGCCGTCGGTGCCCTCGTACG